>CAYXCV010000061.1:0-15296 GCA_964463365.1 uncultured Kineothrix sp. | reverse complement strand
CACTGCTCAAATAACCTACCAGCATAAATCCAGGCAGTCCATGGGCAATATCCACTTCCACATGAACGAGCACAGCATCGATGCCGCAAATAGTTGCTGATATAATCGTACTAAACATATAGTCTCCTTTCGCAAATACTATTTAGTTTTATTAGTTGAAATGATTGGGGAGATTTCCCCGGATAAATAATTATGATTCTTCCATATGGATGGCAGAGAACCGACCATATGGAAGAAGAATGAATTAATAAAATTATATATTAGGTTTAATGCAAATCAAAGCCTTCTCTAACTACTACCCATACGTCTGCGCTTGCTAATCCTCCTTTATTATTGGAGGCTTCTACAACAACCTTACGCATTGTTATATTAGGATCTAGCAACTTCGGAGCACTTTCTGGGGCGGCATCTTCAAAACCTTTTCTTACATTTGTTTGATGCAGCTCATCCTCTGTGTCGTATTTTTGCTGTGTTTTTTCTTCATGTTGCTCTCCGGGATCGCAGATGCCATTTTCATTGTCATCAAAATATATAATAGTATCATTTAGTTCTGAAACATTCCCCGAAGATGCACCCCTAAGCAGTATTTTATATTTTACCAGAAATGAATCAGGGTCGAATTCATCTGCATAAATGACTCTTTTCTTATCTTCACCATAGGTAAGCTCGGCATTGGTTATCTCTACGACAAGTTTTCCCCCACTATTTCTGTTATGAAGAATAGTCCAAATATTCAACATCTTATCCAGATTCTCAAAGCTTGCCACCGCATATCTTTCCATATAGTATTTGGTTTCGTCCTTATAAACTTGATTTACACTTGATTGACCTTCGTAAGAGTTACCACCACCTGAACCCTTTAGGGATATAGATATCTCCGAATCAAAGGGAAGTTCAAAATATTCGGGAATCCAACGGGTGATTGTTTCACTATCTCCTCCTCGTTTAAAATTATACATATAGCTCATATTTCCATACTGATCCCTATTCAACTGCTTAGGCCAGACCTCTATTCCCAATACCTTTTTACCGCCATTGTTATGAATCATATTAAAATCATCACAAATTTGATCATACCCATCTATAAAATATGCAAAGTCACGTGCATTATACATTAAGTCTACAAAGAATATCAGCTTTCCCAGATTTTTCTCAGCGGCCTTGCGTGTATCCTCCATATAGTTAAGACATAAATTTTGGTTTACCATTAAAGCAGATTCCCTTGTATAAATACATTTATCATAGATGGCAAGCAGAACATCATTACTCAAATCATCATCAAATTTAAAATCGAGAGAAGCCTTAACCCCAGAGGGAAGAGGCTGAAGTCCCAACTGATCATTGTCTATAAGAAACGCACTTATGTTTTTCCACTCCTGAGTCAGAGATTCAATTCCGGCATTATCAGAAATGTAGATTAAGTCTGCGTTTTCTACTTCCTCTTTGGTTAATGCTCCCGGCGTGCGCTGAATGACCTCGATTCTATTGTTATGATCAAATTCATCCAATAACTTCTTTGCCTTTACCAGATTCTTACTGCTGCTTATACTCGTATCAAATCCCTTTCCGTTATCGTTATTGCTATAAGGTATTGCATCTTCACCGGTAGGACCTTCGGGATTGTTAAAATAACAAAGCAGTTTAAACCATTCATTATTCTGAAAGCTATTTCGGCAGTAATATCGATAGATACGCTTTTGCCCTGTCACATAAATTTTGTCACCCGGAGTGAATGAAGTCTTATTAGTCACATCTATAAGTTTTGTATATTCCTCTTCGGACATACTGCTCATCTCATGAAATACCCAGCTTCCCACTTCATTAACTTGATTATTATTGCTGCCTATTCTTACCCCTGGAGAAAAAGGAGACGTGGTCGCATAATAACCATTTTTTTCTTTACTTTTATCCTCATAATCCAATCCGGCAAAATCAATATTTATCACTACCTTGCTGTAGTCACCATTTTCCTTTAATTCATAGACAGGGGATGTTATCTTATCATTAGACTTAGAAGCGCTGGTAAGTGCATATCTGCCCTTCCCATTAGAGACTTTCTTTATGTTGACCGTATATAATGTTTCTTCTATATCCGTATTCCCTGCATAAATAAAGGAAACCTGATAGATACCGTTTTCTTCGCCGGCATATTCAAAATCTATCTCTTCAAATTGGGCGTGGGATATGGCATCGGCTATCATTTCCCTATCAACAATATAATTCCCTTTCTCATTCCCTATACCAACATAAGTATACACATTATCTATCTTAGTGTAGTTGCCGCCTTTATAGCTTTCAAATTTATATTTTGATTCAGAACCTTCCTTAAGCTTTGCAAAATATTCTCCACCCTCTTCTGCTACAGAATAAGCCCTGTAAGTACCTTTTCCGCTCGAATCCCCAGCTTCGAATATCAAGTCATAATTAAAATCTGTCTGACTTAATATATCATCGGTAGGATAGTCTGGATTTCCACTATAGTCTTTTGCCCAGTAATATCTGGGTTTCTTAACACCGTAATCACCTTTTCCCATGTCTGACCCACTTCGCGGAAGTGCCTGCATCTCATAGCTGATACCATTCTTACCTTCTTCTTTTATTGTCTTAGTATCTATATAGTATAATCCTTTATTTTCACCCACATATTCAAAATATCCGCTGCCGGATTTTTCGATTTCTTTTTTTGTAGTACTGTCTATACCAACTTCCCGCCACCAATGTCCGGTTCCCTTATTGTTTATATCGGTAAAGGTCACATCATAATTTTTCAGAAAATCACTTTGTATTCCTCCGATAACCAGTGAATATGGTCTGCTGGGAGTCGTTTGATTCTCTATTTCAAATATCTGTACATTACCTGTATGAGCTGTACCATATGTCAATCCCTCATAACCAATGGGAATATTTCTGTTATATTCCTCCTCCGTTTTCCAGTCTATCATATATGGGAAAATGGAACATGCGTCATGGGGAATGACTTCAACAATACGGAATACCTCTCTGTTGTCACCGGAGTAATCAGCCTGGGGACGATTCTTATTATTTAGAAATTCCCGATATCCATCTTCTGCGTTCCCTTCCATTGCGGATAAACTATAAATCAGCAAGAAGACCATAATAAAAAATATACCCTTTCTCCGCTTCTTCTTTATATCCATGCTTCATACCGACCTTCCTCAACATCCTAATACGTTCTATTTCTTCCTATCATATACTTCCAAATTATCCTTAGCTTCTCCGGGTTTTGTTACATATATTTTATGCAATCTGCTTCGTACCGCCGCTTTATCATTCAGTGCTCTGGAAGTTTTACCAAAACCATAATCACTTTCTGCTGAAAGGGTAATTTTTAATGTAAAAGGCTCTGTAAAAAGATTCTTAATCACATCCACCCCATTATCTACTATGGTTTCCTCCCCATACCAAGAACAAGGAGTGATAGTAAATCCGGTTATATTCTGCGCCATCAGCCATTTGACTTTCTTATCCTTCTGTAAATTTGTGATATAAGCCTTTATCTTCTCAATACTTTCAGATACACTAGCAAGCTCATTCATTGCATTTTCTATTTTGCAATATCCATCTGCCTCTGCCGGAAAAGTTTCATTCGGGAATTCAATCAGATATAGTTCTCCACTTCCGGATGTAATATCTGCAACTATTGCATTTCCTTTATAGTAAAAAACATACTCAGATCCGACTTTTCTTATATTTGTTTCACCCAATAAGACGCAGTCCGTATTTACACCTGCAGCCGGAATCTTCAAACATATCCCTTCCGCTTCCATCGTATGATCAATAATTAGGTTCATCGCTGTCTGTACTTCACTCTGTACATCTACATTTGCAGTATTCCTCTGTGAAAGCTTTAAAGAGGTTACAAGCATATAGGCTAACCCCGATAAAACGATGGCACTGATTGCAAAAGTTAACAGTAATTCAACTAATGTCAGACCCCTGTCATCGTTTTTTAAAGTATTCATTCCTATGCCTGCCTCTCTTTCTACTTTTCTACTCACCATATAGCAAATAATGCTTTCCTGTCATTTTAATCAGCATCACTGAAGCCTTTTTTCCGCTTGAAACTGTTTCTGCACTGATATTAATAGTATTATAGTCACTTGCATTCAATTGAACTTCATCGATGGTTACATTTTTTACTTTTCCTGTGGCTTTATCAAACTCAATTTTCACCTTATTACCGGAAATGGTGGTACTTCCTTCTGCAGTCACACTTAAGCCTACTCTGTTGGGAAGTTTTTCTTCTGAAATATCACCGTTCTTAGAGGATTCTAACGTCATTACATGATTGTTTGCATCGATTTCCAGATAGAACTCTCCCTCCTGGGCCAAGGAACTCATTCTTGTTGTTTCCAGTGCACTGTTTATACTCTTTGCGCATTTTTCCGCATCTCTGCTATAGATAAGAGATATACTAACCGATGCAAAAGTAACCGCTATGGATAGAATAACAACCACCAACAGTACTTCTACTAATGAGAATCCGCTGTGATTTGTTTTGCAATCTGTCATATCAGTTTCCCTCACCCTTTTTCCAATTCCGATAACTGATATAATCCGTATAATCTGTCCCGGTTATTCGATCTTTATGTACCGCTCCCTTTTGCTTCGCACCATAATCTTTTAAGTAAGTACTGGCATAAGATAAGTTTCTTTCTTCGCCGTCTTCCTTCACTTCCTCCTCCGAATATTCTTCATCAATCATATTTTGAATAACGGCGCGGCCTGCTTCCACGTTTCCATTGCCTTTGAGATAGATTCTGCCGGCTGATAGAATAAGGCCTTCTACCTGAACTCCGCTATCCACTGTGACATCGCCATTGCAAATAACAATTCCTGATAAATTATTGGTAATCGTATAATTTTCCTTGGATATAATTGTTTTGCATTTACCATATTTACCTGTACATTTGTACTCATTTTCATAACTGGCAATAATCTTATCTGCGTCTACGAATTTAGAAAAAGGTTTCGTATAATCCGAAAGCTCAGCATCTGTAACCTTAACCAAAGTATCTGAAAGCAAAGAGAAGTCTTCCTTAGGGTCCAAATAAGTATAAAAATGCTGGTAATGCTTTAGCAAATTATTTATTATCTTACTCACATATTCATCAGAAAGTAATCTTTCACTATCTACATGCAGAGTAGATTCTTTATCCCCATTCACCTGTACGATATTTCCTTTGGTATAGATGCGTGCATCCACATCATCTGCAACTGATATGTTAGAAATAACACTTGCTGCCGTAGCCCTTGCCTGTGCCGCTTCTTTTACTTCCCATATCTGCTCCAGCTCTATGTCATTAAATTTCTCATACAGACTCTTTATTTCTTCTGGCATTTCCGCATCCATCTTATCAGGCTCTGTCATATTAAGGACTATTTTTGTATATTCATTTTTCTTAACATCATCAATAAAATTTAGATAATGATAGACATATTTTTTCCCGTTTCTTCCATATATCTTTCGATCAATGGGCTCATCCTTATCGATATACCCTTTATCATAAGCAAACCAATTACTTCCTAATACCCACGTAACATCTACTTCTTCCTCGCTTAAACAGGGATTCATTCCTGTCAGGCATTCCTGAGGAGCCAAATAGATATACTGATTGGATTTCAGTGCCAAGGATTCTCCTGTTGCATATTCTTCTATTCCACTTTTGCCTCCCTCAGGGAAATTACTGTTGGCAAAGTCAATATAAGCCACTCCGGCAACGACAAACATATCTAGCCCTGATAAATCCAGAGTGGAATTATTGCCATTTACAATTACTGAACTGCTTTGTGTATGTGCCTCTGTTTCATAAGGGGACATTAGATGATTCTTCTCCTGAGTAATATATTTATTGTCATTATATCCGTAATACTCTCCGGCTAATTCTACATTGCTGTTTCTCGCATTTAACTCTAAATCATTGGCAATAAATGTCTGACCATTTATTCTGATAATAGGTGTTTCTATGGGCTTATTCCTGTCTCTGTCTTCCACTGTCCTTAATGTCTCCGCCCATACCTGAGTCTCACCGTCTGAATCTGCATCGATTCCAATATCTACCGTGCAGTCCCTTACATTAATATCTCCTTTTGAGATAATATAGGAAGATACCATATTTGTTCCGGCTTTATAGAAATTCAATCCTCCATAAACATCTTCATTTCGATAATCTGTAATATTTTCCAGTGGCTCATCACTATCCGTTCCTGCATAAACATTTCCTGTAACATCCCTGTTTCCATCTCTGAAATAGACTCCCTTATTACCGATTAAAGCATAATCCAGAATACGGGAAGAATCTTCGAAAAAGGTCACATAAGGCACCTCTATTACAATATCCGTTGTAATGCTGGATTCATAACCGGTAGTAATCCCTCCGTTATCGGTCTCTTTATAATTAACCACAATTCCACGAATCACTAGTTCCGTTGGGACTCCTTTGGAGTTATTGATAACTTCTATCTCGTCATATTGTTTTACCTTTGTACTGACAGCAGAATAAATAGAATAATTATTCAACCGCTCTAATGTATCATCTTTCTGTGTACCCTCTTCAAACTTATCCGTAAGACGCGCCATAAAATTCCTGGAAAAAGCTTCAAAGGCATCGTCTTCTGACTGATAAATAACTTTACCACCATCATTTATAGTCTGAGATAAAATAGAGGAATAGGCCTTTGAAAAACACTGTGTAGACTCTTTACCGATTCCATTGTACACATCACTTACGATTTGCTCGTTGGAGTAAAAATTCTTCTTGATCCTATATTCAATCTGCTTCATTCTAAGATTTGCCATACTCACAGCTATAATAATAGACACTAGAACAGTTAAAAAAGTGACTGCGACAAGTACGGTAATAAATGTGGAACCAACATTGCCTATACTTCTTTTGTGGATACCACACGGGCTAATACTTTCCCGCTCTCCATATCGGTTAACGTTACTGTCAGTTGATAACATCTGAGTTTTGACACATCCTTTCCTATTGTCTGCTCCATATCTTCGGGAGTCAGTACCTTTGTCAGATTCTGTCCTTTTATATTCGTATAAAAGTTCATATTAGTAAGCTCTAACTCTCCCGTCAAAATCTCACCCGGTGCCAACGTCGAATATGGATATAGAGTAGGGTGACCGTAATCGTTCACATCGGTCAGCGAAACAATATCGAAATTCACTCCTCTTTTATACGAAGGATTGGGATTGGTAATTGTGGCTCCCGAATAATAACCTCTTACTAAAAATACTTCCAGAGGGCTACCTACATGCTCATTCGTAATATTTATTGTATTGCTATGAATCATGTCTCCGGATTGGTCTTGATAAGCTCTTGCGAAAATATATAATTTCCCTCCAGAACTATAGCTTACAAAATTACCTTCCGAATCTTTTAATTCCTGAAGAGCAAAGCGGCTGTTGTATACATTATAAGTCTTTGAAAGGGAAGTTCCCTCGATATCATAGGTCACATCTGCAATTACTTTTATAGCGGATTCTCCCTCATCCTTAATGGTAATGTCTATTGTTTTATTGGCGTTGATATATAAGTCATGCAAGGTCTTCGATTCCCTGTCTGATTTTTCCATCATCCACCACAAATCATTTAAAAAGGAGGCGGTGGAATCACCGGTGCCTTCATATCTGCTAAGTTCATCCGATATGACAGGGAATTTCAAGCCATCGATACCGCTTACATCAGATACAGCATGAACATTGGCATCTGCTACGGATTCCGGGAATTCCGGATTGGCTACGCTGTAGGGTTTCGGATCATAAACAGCTTCCATATTGTAGGTTTTACCCCCGATATCAATTTTTTTCTGCTTACAGGTAATGACTCTTTGATATACTTCCAGGTCACTGCTATAATCTACTTCCCCGCTGTTATTCCCATCCTTATCCTTCGCATTTTTTATTTGGTCCGTAAATTCAACTACAGACAGACGTTTCATATCTTCGACTACTTCCTGCGCAAAGGTAGTCACTGACTGTGTATGGTGCGCTCTGTTATTGAATACAGATGAAGTCCGAAATCCGGCAAACAAAGGAATGCATACAATTACTAATATGGCAATACAAACTAGTACTTCGACCAGACTAAATCCTTTATTGCCGTCATACTTAACGTTATGATGCATACTTCATTCTCCTTCCTTCTATTCATTATTTTACAGTGACCTCTCCTGTCTTGCCCGTTATCGTTACTCTTGGCTCCTCTTTATCTTCATTTATTACCGTAACATTTACCATTCTGTCCGTCTTATTGATCACACTGAGTCTGACGCCAACCTTGTCACTTTCCCCTACTCTCTCAGAGCTAATAACTTCGAAAACAATGTTTCCCTCTTTATCAAAAGAGATACCTTCTCCGCTATCCGAATATTTCACATCCCCAATCTGATAATTGGCAACATAACTCCCCTCATTTCCTCTGAAACTAATGGCTACTTCTTGCAAATCATTGGTATTTGAAGTTAAGTAGGTGTCTCTTGTACCATCCATAGATTGTCCGAATATAACAGCTTCTCCATCTGCCTCCGGCTGACTTAACATCAAGAAGAAGTCTGCTGCTCCATCCTCCGCACCTGATGGAACAATACCGGTGGCCTGCATAAACACATTGCTTGTTCCCTCCAAAAGCATAGGCTCTTTTATTTTTTCTGCCTCTCTATCATTTCCGGCAATTCCATATTCTCTAAGAGTCAAATTCCCCGCTACAATATCCAGTTCCGAAGAATAAATTGCTGTTAGGCTGCTGATTACCATGCGATTCTTATAGTTAAGAATATAATTTAAAAAATCTTTGAAATTTCTATAACCTCCCGAATAAAGAATCATAGACTCGTTATAGATTCCCGTTAATTCCTCTTCTACTGAAGCAGCTTCGGTTGCTGCTGAGTCCGAAACCTCAGTCGTCTCACCGCTGCTTAGATTATCCGACTGCTCATCACTGCCTGTAATAGGAAGGAGTATTTGTTCTTCAAAAGAAGTCTGTGATAACGTAAACGGTATCAATTTTTCCGTATTATCAAGGAAAAGGATGGTTTTTTCCTGCGGAACCTCTGCCGGAAACTGTAATAATAACAGATTTTTTTCTGCTGTTGCTGTATCTATACTCTCAATAAATTCCTCTTTTCTAAAGGCTAAGTCCTCTAATTCCCTTTTCCTGTCTTCCAGCTCAACTATTTCTGTTTCTAACGTATCAGACATATCTGAAAAGGGGCGGACTATAAAATAAAATGGAAAAAAAAGAATAATTACAATTCCCAGAATTAATAATAAAGTTTTATCTTTCTCCGTCAGTTTCACTGTTTTCTTCCCCCTTTATGATATCTTGAAATTTAAAAGTCATATTAAATATGGAAGTGGGTACTCCAACTTCATCATAGGTGTCCGTCATATCTCTTACAAACACATCTGATATATATGATATCTTTTTGAGTTCCATAACGAATGCTGCAATGGGTTCTTTCCCTCTGGCTATCCCAGTCATGGTCACCTCACCTTCTTTAGAATCAAACTGTGTAATCCCCACACTCTCCGGCATTATCTGCTCCAAATCCATAATAAACTGATACAGTCTTTCATTGGTGCTCCTGGTACTATCGTAGTATGTCTTGATTGTGGCAAGCTCGGAGTTTGTCCTCTCATACTCTAAAAATAATTGTTCAATGTGTTCAATTTCTTTAATATCCGATTGTAACTGTACTTTCATACCTATTAAGTCAAAATAATTTATAAATGTGACCGCTACAATTGTTAAGCTAATGACTCCCGAACCAATCAATGCTATCAGTAAAATACGGGAACTATTTGTGCTCTTCTTCTCTTCTGCTTCAATCCTTAAATCCAAAGAAGCCAATATAGCACCTAGATTTGGAAGATAGATCATCGCATTTTCTTCATCGAATTCTTCTTTTATTTTAATATTAACTCCGGCTAATGTTTTGGGAGAGCTCACCGGAATATTCAGTTCCCTCTCCATTGCATCTGATATGGCAGCTAGGCTCTCACCTTCACCAAATATTTTGACCGTATTAATTGCCATTTCCGGATTTCTCGATACATGAAAGTCAACCACCCGAATTACAGAGGATACAATATCCCTTACCACCTCTTTATATTCCTCACCGGTTAATCTGGCCCTTATGTTCTCACCTGTATGCAGCACATGATAGGCTTCTTCCTCCGAAACACTCTTTAATTCTGCAATTCCCTGCACAATTACGTTCTCACCAAAGGGTACTGTTCTTCTGAAAACCTGTGCTTTTCCTGCCATAATACTGACATGGGTCATTTCTTTCTCAATCTGCAGTACAAGAGTATTCCCCTCCTCCATCTGCTGCTTCATAATCTGAAATACACTATTTCCATAGTAGTCTATGGTCTCTATATCCAGTCCTATTTTTGCAGCCAGCTCATGATAGGAATTAAGCTGTTCTTTTTGAACCGCAACCGCCGATAGCCGATATTGTTTTCTGCCATTATCTTCAAAAACCTCTAAAATAGTGTATTCATACACATAATCATTTATATTGCTCATCGGAAAGTAATCCCTCGCATTGGACGTGATTATTTCCGTAATTTTCCTTTTATTTCTTATGTATGGAAGGACGATTTCTTTATTTGCTATCCTTCTGGAGGAAATCGTAAACGCTATCTTACGCCGTTTGAATCCCTTTTCAGGCAATACCTGTTTGATAGCTTCTGCTAACGGCGCTGCATCAATGATTGTGCCGTCATCCACACATCCCTTAGGGGTGTTTACTTTGTATACGTTATATAAATTAACATTTTTTCCAGCTTTAGAAATTTCACATATAGTTGTTATCTCCGGTGTAACATAAATAGAAAGTATCTTAGCCATTCTTCCCTCACTTCTTCCCTTCAACCCATATTTACTATCTGAAAAACCCCAGATACCAATTGATTAGTTCTTCCCCATATATCATTGAAATCATGATTCCCAACGATAAATACGGACCAAAAGCTAACTGTCTTCCCTTGTCCTTAATTCTCATTAAGGTTACATGTATCACAGCTCCTGCAATACATCCAATGATCATTGCAACAATAATATCCGCAAATCCAAGAAGAAGTCCCGCCGCTGCCATCAGCTTGATATCACCGCCGCCCATCCCTCTTCTTTCGGTTAACAGATATATTAAATAAAAAAATCCACTTACACTAAAAAATCCAATTACATAGATATACCAATGCTTGTAATCACTGATTAATCTTACGATCCCCAAAAAGAAGATAAGCAGATTACATCCAAAAGGTATTTCAAATGTTCGCCAGTCAATGACACTTAAAACGATAAGTATGGAACCGCATATTGCAAATAAAAGGCTGTCCAATATAACGCCATTATAAAAAAACACAACCACATACCAAGCTCCGTTTAAGAATTCAACCAATGGATATTGCATAGATATGTTTGCTTTGCAATGGCGGCATTTACCGCCTTGCAAAAGATAACTTACAAGTGGAATCAACTCATACCACTTAAGAGAGTCCCCACACTTTAAGCAGTGGGAACGCTCTTTGATGATATCTTCATGCTTAGGAATCCTATAAATACATACATTTAAAAAGCTTCCGAAAACAATGCCAAATATGAATATAATAGTGATGATTAATATGTATTCCATAGGGGGCTCCTTACAGGGATTATTCTACTGTGATATATTTAGCTGCTGCTGGAGTCTTACCGCCAGTATTATCAGTATCACTAATTACAACTTTAACAGCATTTCCTTTTGTTACCAGAACCTGAATAGCACAATTTGTTCCTTTTGTTGATTTTAATTTTGCAAATAGTGCTTTTTGCAGTTCATCACCGTTTGTGACAACGGTATCATCAAATCCCATTGTTACATTTAAGGCCTTTAGAAACTCTCCCTTTGTAGTCGCACTTGATATCGCTGTTAGAGTCGCATGACCCGTTGAAAAAGTATCAGCAGAGTAAGTTCCATCAGCCTCTGCGGTATTTATAACAGCTGGATCCATCATCGCAGTTACTACCGCTGTTCTTACCGTATCTGCTAACTGTGTATCTGCCGATACGTTTGTTTTTTCCACATAGCGGAGTAATGATGGTGCTAGTACACCTACTAAGATTGCCATAATCGCAATAACAATAATAAGCTCCACTAAGGAAAAACCTTTGTTGTTTAATAATCTTTGTTTCTTCATTTTCTTGTCTCCCTTTTTATTCAGTTTATAGTTTATTTGATAGGGGGTTCCCCTCCATATCCATTGATACCAAATGATTTGTTTGATAATAATTATGCCCCTAAGCTGTCATATAGAACGAGCATCGGCTGCATAATTGCTATAATCAGCATTCCTATAATGACTGCCATAACAATAATAATCAGTGGTTCCATCAATGCCATCATTTGTTCTGTTGCCATCTGTACATCGTCTTCATAATATTCCGCTATATTTTCAAGCATTTTCTCCGTATTACCGGTTTCCTCACCGATAGATACCATATGTATAACCATAGGTGGAAAGAGTCCGCAGTTTTTAAGAGGTCTGGAAAGCGGAACTCCTCTTGACACCTGATCCATTGCATCAAACAGGGCTCTCTTATAATGTATGTTATCCATAGATTTGGCTGTAATCTCCAGTGCATCTATCATGGAAACACCTGCACTGAGAAGGGTACATAACGTTCTTCCGAATCTTGCACAGGAGGATTTCCTTTGAATCTTACCGAACACCGGGATATTTAGCTTAATCCGTCCAATCACCAGTTGACCGTTTGGAGTTGAGGCGTATAATTTGTAAATCCCAATGATGCCTCCCACAATTAATAAAAGCAGCCACCATTTCTGCTGGACGAAATCACTCATACCCACTACTACTCTCGTTGACCAGGGAAGCTCTGCCTCAAGCTCTTCAAACATTCCCATAAAGGTAGGTACTACCCATGCCAGCATTAGTATAATGACAGCAAACATAACAACAGAGAGTACAATGGGATAAATCATTGCCTTTTTCACTGCCGCCTTTAGCTTTGCTTCTTTTTCGAATTGAATAGCCATACGTTCAAATGATATTTCCAGACTACCGGAAGCCTCTCCGGCCTCTACCATATTACAAAGCATGGACGGAAAGACTTTTGGACGCTTTTTCATGGCAGATGTCATGGATTCTCCCTTAGAAATATCTGTCCACACTTCTTTATTTCCCCTTTTCAGATATCGGTTCTCGGTCTGCTCCGCCATCATTTCCAGAGCATTAATCACACTGACACCTGCATTGATAATGCTGACAAACTGACGACAGAATACACTGTAGTCTCTGGCTTTGATATTTGAGCCAATAGAGATATTAATATCCTTTGTCATAAGGTTTGCCTCAGAAACTTCAAGCACAATGTTTCCCTTTTCCTTCAATAACATAGAAACCTGCTCTGGGTTTTTCCCCTCCATTGTTCCTTTCTTCTCTTTTCCATCCGGTAAAATAATTCGATATTGATACTCTGCCATCTTCTTCCCCTCCGACTACAAATTTTCCAATTCGTAGGCTACTTTTATCATCTCTGCAAAAGAGGTAATACCTTTTTGTACGTATGCCGACGCTGCCATATGTAACGTATTCATCCCTTCGCTAATCGCGATGTCCCTAAGTTCATCTGCTGTAACACGGGAATGAATATTATTTCTTATTTTAGGTGTAATCGGCATAATTTCATAAATGGCAGTTCTGCCTTTATATCCCACGCCGGCACACTCTTCACATCCACAAGGCTCATATATTGTCACGGATTCCTCACCGGAAAGACCTAAGAGCTGCTTTTCTTTCTCATTTGCTTCTTTTGATCTGCGGCAGATAGGACAAAGCTTGCGTACCAGACGCTGTGCAATAATTCCCGCCACAGAATCCCCAATCAAATATGGTTCTACTCCCATATCAATCAAACGGGTAATAGAAGCTGCTGTGGAATTCGTATGTAGTGTAGAGATAACCAAATGACCTGTTATGGAAGCTTTTACGGCAATCCCGGCTGTCTCTCCATCCCTGATTTCACCAATCATAATGATATCCGGATCCTGACGTAAAATAGAGCGAAGTGCATTAGCAAAAGTCAGATCTGCCTTGGTATTTACTTGAATTTGAATAACTCCGTTTACATTTGCCTCTACGGGATCTTCCACTGTAACAATATTTACCTCTTCTGTATTCAATTCACTTAAAATTGTGTAACAAGTCGTAGATTTACCGCTCCCAGTGGGACCGGTTACAAGAATAATTCCATGAGGATTTCTAAGAATTGCATTCAACCTTTTTTCATCGTCTTCTGTAAGCCCTAACTGACGCTTGTCTTTACTCAGTCCATCCTTTGCTGTTAGACGCATAACAGCTTTCTCGCCAAATACAGTGGGAATTACAGAAACACGTATGTCGTATTCTTTATTATCTACCCTAAGCGTTGTTCTGCCATCCTGGGGCTTTCTCTTCTCAGAGATATCCATATCCGATATGATTTTAATTCTTGCAATCATAGCTGGTAGAAGTGTCGTATTATAATCCATACTTTCTCTGAGAACGCCATCGATACGATACCTGATCCTTAATATTCGCTCCAGTGGTTCAATATGAATATCACTGGCTCCCTGGCGCACTGCCTGTTCCATCATCGAACGTACGATTTTTACTATGGGAGCATTGTCCACATCCGAAGAGGTTTCATCTATTTCTTCCTGGAATTCATTGGCATGTTCTTTTTGATACTGTTCTGCTGCCGCCATTGCCTGCTTTTTACCAAACATACGATCAAGCTGAATAGCTATTTGAGTTGTGGTCGCAAAATAAGGTTTTACTTCCATATTCGTAATTAAAGAAATATCATCCATGGCTACAAGATTCATCGGATCAGCCATTGCAACTTTTAAAAGATTTGCATTTTTTTTATCAATAGCAAACGGAACTGCCTCGTACTTCTTCATGATTTCTTCACTGACTAAACGGATGGCAGCATCCTCAAGGCCTTCTGCATGTAAATCTACAGAATCTATTCCTAATTGTTTGCTTAACACATCCGCGAATTCTTCTTGTGATACGTAACCAAGTGCTATTAATACTTCACCTAACTTCAACTTATAAACTTTTTGTTCTTCCAGAGCGGATTCTAACTGCTGCTTCGTAATAATTCCCTGTTGCAGCAACAAATCACCAATCCTTACCCTTCTCCCTAATAGCCCCATATATAAAACACCCCTTAGTAATATATGATTTTCTTCACGAATCGACGTTTTGT
>CAYXCV010000060.1:2489-15319 GCA_964463365.1 uncultured Kineothrix sp. | reverse complement strand
GCGCGCAACGTCTAACTCACAATCACAACCTCATCATCCCGCAGTGCAATTTCTATTAATTCATCTATTTTTTCTTCTAAATTTCTCTCATGTTTATTTATCATATTTATATTAGGTTTCGTCACCGGATGTTTGGCTACAAATATCGTACAGCAGTCTTCGAATGGTAAAATAGAAGTCTCGTATGTATCTATTTTCTCTGCGATATCAACGATTTCCATCTTATCGAATCCAATCAGAGGTCTATAGACCGGCATTTTACACACTTCATTGGTCGCAGCCAGACTATGCATCGTCTGAGATGCAACTTGTCCGATGCTTTCTCCGGTAATCATACCAAGAGATCCTGTTTCTTCTGCAATTTTTTCTGCAATACGCATCATATATCGACGCATAATAATGGTAAGCTCTTCGTGAGGACATTTCTCATAAATATATAGCTGAATATCTGTGAAATTAATAATATGCAAATTAATGGGCCCTGAGTAACGAGAAACCAGCTTTGCCAAATCAATCACTTTTTGCTTTGCCCTCTCACTTGTATATGGAGGTGCATGGAAATAAACGGCGTCTATTTTAACTCCGCGTTTTGCAATCATATATCCGGCTACCGGAGAATCAATTCCCCCCGATAACAGAAGCATTGCCTTACCTCCCGTGCCAACAGGCATACCACCCGGTCCGGGTATGGTCTGGGAGTAAATATATATTTTTTCTCGTATTTCAATGGTAAGCAGAATCTCCGGTTTGTGAACATCCACTTTCATATCCGGATAAGCTTCTAATATGACTCCACCCATTTCTTTGTTAATTTCCATAGAATCTAACGGATAATTTTTTCTTGACCTTCTTGCTGCCACTTTAAAGGTTTGATTTTTCTCAGGATATATTTCTCCTAAATACTTAATAACCTCCTGACCCAGCTTCTCAAATCCTTCATCCTCAACATATACAACAGGACAGATTCCTGAGATTCCAAAAACAGTTTTTAGGTTGTCCACCACTTCTTCAAAATCATACTCAGTGAGCGCCTCCACATAAACTCTCCCCTGTGTACGGTGAACTTTAAACTCTCCATCACATCTTTTTACCGCATACTTTATCTGCTCCACAAGTGCATCTTCAAAAATATAACGATTCTTACCCTTTAAACCAATTTCAGCGTATTTTATTAAAAAAGCCTTAAACATTATAACACCTTTCTGTCCAACTCCGGACACTTATATAATATATTAATTTTTGCATGACGAGTTTCTCAATACGAATCTTGCATGGCAATTTTGGCATTGAGAAACTCGCATGACATATATTCCGAACAAAATCGGTAATAATCTAATGTCTTGTATATTGACGGAGAATCGGTATGACTTCATCCATCGCCTGTAAAGTATAATTGATTTCTGCCTCTGTTGTAAAGGTGGAAAAACTAAAACGTATGGTTGAGTCCATTAAATCCTTTTCTACCCCAATCGCTTTTAATGTTGCCGAAGGCTGTGGTTTGCGGGCAGAGCAGGCACTTCCAGCCGATACATAAATTCCTTTATCTTCAAGAGCGTGCAATAAAACCTCACTGCGTATTCCTCGTACAGATACACTCACTACATGGGGCGCACTATCTCTGCCTGCGAGACCATTCACTATGACATCATCCATCCGGCTGACTCCCCTTACAAATTTCTGCTTGAGGGCATAAAGTCTATCCACATCCGCATCCAGATTTTCATAAATCAATTCCACTGCTTTTGCCAAACCTGCAGCACCGGGGACATTTTCTGTACCCGAACGCATTCCCCCCTGCTGCCCGCCTCCATAATTAATTGGTTTTACTTTAGCCTTTTCATTAATGTACAATAAACCAACACCTTTGGGACCATGTATCTTATGGCCACTGATAGAAAGCAGATCAATATTCATTCTTTTCGGATATATACGGAACTTACCGAATCCCTGAACCGCATCCACATGGAACAATGTATTGGGATTCTTTCTCTTAATCAAAACTCCTGCTTCCTCTATTGGCTGCAAAGAACCGATTTCATTATTCGTATGCATCAATGATACCAGTATCGTTTCTTTTGACATTGCCTTGTGTAAATCTTCCAGCCTTATTAAGCCGTTTTTATCTACCCTAAGATAAGTAACGCGGAATCCCTTCCCCTCTAAATACTTCATTGATTGTATCACTGCCGGGTGTTCAATAGCAGTAGTTATCAAATGTCTGCCCGCTCTATGGTTTGCTAGCGCTCCACCAATCAGGGCTATATTATCAGACTCCGTTCCACCTGAGGTAAAATAAAGTTCTTTTTCATTTACTTTTAATATTTTAGCTATTGTTTCTTTGGCGTAGCGAATATAATATTCCGCCTGTACGCCCTTTAAATGCAAACTAGACGGATTGCCATAATCATGACACATGATTTGAGTCATTAACATTGCCACTTCGTCAAAGCATCTTGTAGTCGCTGAGTTGTCTAAATAAATTTCCATGTTCAGTCTCCTAACATCGTTATCTGCTTTTCTTATTTTCTATGCCGCATCTTATATGGTATTAAGCTGCGGCATCACGTACTATTATATGCAGGGAGAGATAAAAAAATATCCTCCTATATTTATACTATATGCCTATTCTTCCAATTGGTACATTATCCAGGAAAGAATAGTCAAGCCTGCAGTCTCTGTTCGGAGAATACGTTTGCCCATTGTAACAGGCCTCCATTCATTTTCAACGGCTTCTTTTATCTCATTTTCATCAAATCCGCCTTCCGGACCGATAAAAACAGCAATTTTCTGTTCTTTTTCCAGTGCGGAAATTATTTTTTTTGTTTCCTGCATTCCTTCTGCCAGTTCATAAGGGATTAAACGCACATCCATGTCCGATGCATATTTTATTGCTTCCTTAACCGTCATCACATCTTTGATTAAAGGAATCATACTTCTTTTACTTTGCTTTGCTGCTGCCTCTGCAATACTCCGCCACCTTGTAATCTTACTTTTTGCTTTTTTGACATCCAGTTTTACAACTGCCCGTTTCGTTGCCACCGGAATCACTTCATAAACTCCAAGCTCAACTGCTTTCTGTATAATAAACTCCATTTTGTCCGATTTAGGCAACCCCTGAAAGAGATATATCTTAGAAGGAAGTTCCATTCCATCCTCCTTAATAAATCGAAGTGTACATATAATCTGTTCCTCACATATTTCCTTGATTTCACATCGGAATTCTTTATGATCCACACCGTTGCTGACCGACAATTCATCTCCGACCTTCATCCGAAGAACATTTTTTATATGCTTTACATCCTTCCCTGTTATCCTTATGATATTATCCTCTATCTGAGATGGTTCTACAAAAAAATTATGCATCTTATCCTCATTTCTGCGAAGTGACACATACCCATTCTCCCTGATATGTAACATCCAGTACACGAAGTCCTGCTGCCTTAACGGCTTCCACTACCGCATCTTCTTTATCATCAATAATCCCTGATGTAATGTATATACCGCCTGGTTTTAACTGATTCATAATAACCGGCGTCAGCGGTATCAGTACATCCGCCAAAATATTAGCAGCCACAATATCATAACATTCAAAGCCGACTTGCTCCTGTACTTCTTGATCCGTAATGATATTTCCTATCATTACACCAAACTGTTCCGGATTGATATGATTGACTTTCATATTTTCTTTTGTAGCCTCAATGGCACAGGGATCAAGATCTGTTCCCACCGCCTCTTTTGCCCCAAACATAATAGACAGGATGGCAAGAATACCGCTGCCGGTTCCTACGTCCAGCAGCTTTGTCTCCGGTGTGATATATTTTCTGAGCTGACGAATGCAAAGCTGGGTCGTTTCATGCATACCTGTTCCGAATGCCGTTCCAGGATCAATATGCAGAACAAATTTATCCTTATCCTCCTCTTTTACTTCCTCCCAGGACGGAATAATAAGTATGTCATCAATGTAAAACTGGTGAAAATACTGTTTCCAGTTGTTGATCCAGTCGATATCCTCCGTCTCATCTACGGTAACAATCCCTTCTCCGATATCCATAAACATACGCAAATCTTCAAGCTCCTTGTTTATACTTTCAAGGATGCTTTCTTCCGTTATATTTTCATCATTTAAAATGATTGTACCATCTTCCTTTTTTTCCACAAAAAAACTAAGGTAAGCTACTCCATCATCCTCCTGCATGTCCGGCAGGATATCTACGAACATTTGCTCCTTCTCGGCAGAAGTAAGCGGCACCTTGTCCTCAATCTGCGCACCCTCCAGACCAATATCATAAAGCGTGCTGATAATGATATCTTCTGCTTCTGTGGTTGTTTTAATTTTAAATTTTACCCATTTCATATATATCTCCTATCTGCCCGCTTGTATCTTCTATATAAGAGCATCCCTGCACTTCCAAAAAGAGAAATCAGTTCACTCAATTTCCAATACCACATTTTTTCATAGTTTACCACTATATTACCTTTAAATTGTATTGGTATGCTTACCCTGAGATATCCTTCTCCATTATCAGTCGTTGGCAGTTTCGTACCATCTTCTGCATTCACAGCCTGATACCCTCTGTAAAACAATAGGGGTAAGTCAATATATTCCACTGAGTCTCCCGAATTTTCACAGTACATTTCAATTTTCAGGTATTCCTTCATCATTTTAAAATTATTAATATTTCCAGAATATCGTACTTGATTAAGTTGAATATGATCCACTTTAGCGTTGACCGGTAAATATTCACCTTCCGCAACTTTAAAAGTATTTAAATCATCCTTATTTTGTATATAAAAAGTAAAATTATCATCGATTCTATCACTCAAATAATACCCACTGCTTATTATTCCAAAAACAAGTATTAATATAAAGGCGAAATAGCCTCTTTCTTTGTCTTTCTTCTCAATCATATCAACTACTATACATGCAAAAAAAGAAAAGAAAAGTACTGCAATCCCTAATAAACGCCATGGAAATTGAATATTAGAAATTAACATATTAAATATTCTATGCATATACTGAAACGAGCTCCACGGAAAATGAATGGTAGTCATAAAGGTAAGCAATAATCCGAATATAAGAAAACCACTTGCGATTTTTATATTTTTTTTACTTTTTTTATCTTTACTTAAACAATGCATAATAAAGAATAGAATACTTACTAAAAAACCACCCCCAAGTGCAAATGGCAATTCTCCTTGCAGGCTAACACCACCCTCTACCGAAAAGCTTTCGCCAATTCCTTTTGCACTTGGAAATAATGATAAAAGTTGGGAAATAAATGTACCAAAGCTCTGAATATTTCCTTTTCCGGAAAAATTATTAAAGTAATATTCGTCCCTGAACATATCTAAAAAGGGAACAAGAAACCACATACTTAAAACTAAGACAACCCCTGACATTTTTATCAATTCCATAAATCGTTCTTTTTCAAAAACTTTTTTTATAAATATAACACATATAAATATGGAAAAAAGAATTACAATTTCTAAAGTAATGACGTGAGTTATAATAAGGCCGGAATAGCCCAAAGCTGCAATGATAAAACTGTCTTTCTTTTTATCTTTTTTATCTAAAAAAAGAATTTCATATAGCCCTATCAATATCATTGGTAGAAAAGTTAAGGCACAATATTCACCTACCGCACCCCGGGTATAAATACAAACCAATCTATATATGGAAGAGGAATATAAAAATGCTCCTAAATAACTCAACTTCTCGTTATGGGTAAATCGTTTGATGCAGTAAAAGGAAATGAGCACTGTTAAAAAATTGATAGCAAACACAAATATTTTATAAGCATCTTGTACATAAAATCCAATAAGTCTTAATATTGCCGGAATATATAATAGGAGGTCACCATAAAAGATAGATGCTGCATAACCATGACCATCCATCCAATTAGGTTGTATTTTTACCGGAAATTGTCCACTTAACAACCCCTCCTTTACGCCTTCAATTCTCATTAAATGGAATTCCAGATCATGACCACGAAACAGATAAGGACTAAAAAGGGGTATGGATATAAAACATGCTATTGCAAAAATATATATTGCTTTTCTAACATTATCACTGTTTTTAGCCATCATTATAATATTTGGTTTTTTCCATAAGAAAAAATCAGCAAAAGCAAAGAATACCAAAAGCAAAATAAATAATCCCAGCAGCCATTCATTGCTCTTTACTATTTCAACTTTTTCTATCTCAAAAAACTCAATATCGTTATTATCAAACTGTATTGAAAACTGTTCTAAATTTTTTTTCAATAATAGATTAGATGTATAAACTGATTTATCAGATGGTAAGATATGATGGTTATTGCTTAAACCTTCTTGATAATTAGCGTTTAGAGCTTTAAATGTGTATGATTGTGACTCATTATTCGATTTATAATGTAAAACAAATTTATACTGTCCAATTTTCAAATCAACCGCAGGTGTCGATACAAAGTTATCTGCCCCTTTTGATTCTATGGATAGATCCTCAAAGGAGTATAGAACTTCTTGATTTTTATATCCAATTAGACACAACATACAGCCTATTATTTGAAGTATTATGATAACACTCCATTTTAATTTTCCTAGATTCCTACTCATATATCATTCCCAAGTCCTTTACAATATTATTTAACGCCCAATATAACTCCGTCTACTTCAAAACAATGAAGATTAGAATCTTCATACAATTCTGTGTCTGCCACCTTAAACACATACAACGTATCATCCTGAATATTTTCCATACTTTCTACCTTGCTTTTTTCAATATCTCCTGCATTTGCTGAGTGAGCAAAGTAATAATCATTTATCGTCATATTATTCTTATATGCATAATGACTAATGCTGAAAAGAATATCCTGATTCTGTGATACATGAGAGACAAATACAATATGCTTTTTCTCTTTTGCCAGTTCATCCCACACATCACTTTGTAGCATACTACTGTATGTTACTTTTTCTTTAAATTCATTGCTTTTAGCCTGAAAACTATTCTGCAAATCAACTATCTGTATTAGCAGTACACATAGTAATATCACACTGGGGATATAGCTTTTTTTATTTATTTTAGCAACCATAGATATCACGAATATCATAAGCAGATAAACAACCGGCCATATAAATCTTCCACAGGCACGAAACATCCCCCACATTGAGACTAATTTTTTAGGGTATGGTATTTGGAAAACATAATTGCCATTTATCGCAAATTGATGAGATGCTGATACCAGAATGCATATTACAACTATAAATATATAGGGGATTATTTTCTGATCCACTGTAATTTTCTTTTTCTTTAATTGATAGATAAAAAATATTAGACTTATGGGCAAGAGGATTAAAATTCCCAAACCCAAATAAGCAAATGCATCACTCGAACCTTCCCCGTAAGAAGATAAAGGGGGGAGCCATCTTGACCAGCCCATAGAATTAAAAAAACCATTCATATTAAAGCTAAACTGTCCCAGACCACCTGCATCTAATTGATGATCGTGTGATAACCCGCCAAATATTATCACCATAAAAACAGACGATATAAGAAATGATAAAGTAACAAGAGCAGGGTATACTATCTTTTTATCCCGAATCCATTTATAAAGCAAAAATCCAACCATGATAATACCACACATAGGTATGTAATACATATGAATAGAACCGCAGAGTAAACCTAGTATTCCCCAAACCAACATCGTTTTTAATATTTTCTCTTCTGCGCAAATATATTTCAACGCTAAATAGTAGGCACATAATAAAAGCCAATGGCTTGATAATGCCGTATGTAAAAATACACGTGCAATAAAAACCGGAGCTAAAACAAAAAATACACTTCCGATTACCGAAACAATCTTATTATTTGTATAATAATGTAATAGCTTAACAGCAAATACTGATTGCAGAATAAAGCATAAAAGCTCCCACCAGCCAAAATATTGAAAAGTTTCAGGTAATACAGGCGATATTAATTTAAATATCAATGCGAAAATAGGTATGGAATCGGTAAATATAATAGATACATTATTAGGGTATGATATTTTATCCATTAATCCAAGGGGAAACTGCCATTGGCTCATTCTGTAAAATTCCCATCCAATATAATGCTGTGTCAAATCCCCGCCTCGCAATAGCCAATCGTTATACAAAGGATTCAAAACATTGATTCCATAAATTAATATAAAGCATGTGATTGACAATAGGACTGTTATAAAGTATATAATAATATTTTTATTTTTTACCATCTATTCACCCTCATTTTACTATTTTGACAACTCATCTTAATATTATATGGTATTCATTGTTGTATTTCAATGTTTAGTTATGAGTCATAGTTTGTCCAATGAATCAACAATATCCAGATTTGCCTTTATATAACATAGACAATTATATTATAAGTATTATATAATATTTGAGTAACTATGATTTTACACAAAGGAAAATGAAATGAAAAAAAATATAAAAGCTTATATCATATGTGTTTTTCTATTAATCTCAGTAGTACTTGCTGCATGTGGTAAAAATGCAGTAAGTGAGGTTCCTCTGGGAGAAGTAAATGAAGCTCCCACTATCACACCGAAACCGATACCTGAAGAAGAGGTGGTCGAAGCGCCGGAGCCGGAGGAAGAAGGACTTCCCATTATTGAAGAAAGAGAAGTAGTCGGCGGTAAGATACAAAGCTATCTGACCGGTGAATGGTTAGATACAAAAGCGGCTAACAGACGTCCTATTGCTGTTATGATACCTAACAACGCACCAGCTATGCCGCAATACGGACTTTCTAAAGCTTCTATTATATATGAAGCACCGGTGGAAGGACGAATCACTCGTCTCATGGCAATGTTTGAAGATTATGATGATTTGGATCGTATCGGACCTATCAGAAGCAGTCGGGACTATTTTATTTATATTGCTATGGGGTACGAAGCCATTTATTGTAACTGGGGACTTGCCAGACCCTATGTGGAAGAACTTATCAACCGGGATACGGTACAAAACATCAGTGCCGCAGTGGGAGGTATCTATCATCCTTCCGATGAAGCGTTTGGACGTATTAAGCGACCGGGATATGCGACTGAGTTTACCGGTTATTTATTTATAGACGGTTTGAGTAAGGCGATTGAAAGACAAGAATATGAAACTGAATATGATAAAGATTATGTTCCTCAGTTTACATTTGTTGCCGATGATGTTCTTGCCGAATACGAAGGAAATGAAAATGCCACTAAGATTTATCCCGGCGGACAGGACAGCAATAAAGGCGGATATGGTAATTATAATCCTTATTTTGAATATAATTCGGAAGATAACCTTTATTACCGATTCCAAGATGGAAAAAAACAAATAGATGAATATAATAATGAACAGCTTGCGGTTACAAATGTGGTATTCCAATATTGTCATGGAGAAGTCAGAGATGCAAAAGATTATCTTGCCTTTGGGGTACACGGCGAAGGAAAAGCTATAGTTTTCACCAATGGAAGGGTCATAAACGGTACGTGGAAACGCTTTGACGGAGATGCAACACCTGCCAAATTCTATGACGAAGATGATAATGAAATTATATTTAATCAGGGAAAAACATGGATTTGCAATATATGGAATGAATATAGTGATTTTGTAGAATATAAATAAAAGTAACAACGAGGGACGTATGTAACGTATCCCTCGTTGTTTTTATTTCCTGGATTTATTTCCAGAATTTCTTTTTCTTATCTTTTACTTCTTCCGCATCGGAAATGGCATCCTTTGCCGCACTGAGCGTATTACCTGTTTCTGCATCAAATCGCCTGATCAAATCTTTGGCTTCACTGGAAAGCTTATCCGGTACTTGAATAACTAAAGTTACATAGTGATCTCCTCTTACTTCTTTATTACGAAGTGACGGCACACCTTTTCCCTTTAAACGCACTTTTGTGTCAGTCTGGGTTCCTGCTTTTACATCATAGATTACCTTACCGTCTACCGTATCAATAACCACTTCTCCGCCCACTGCTGCAACTGCAAAGGACATAGGAACCGTGGAGTAAATATTAGTATCCTGACGCTGGAAAATAGGATGTCTTCTCACCACTACCTCTACAAGTAAATCTCCTCTTGGTCCTCCGTTGGATCCCGGTTCTCCTCTATCTCTGAGTCGTACACTCTGCCCATTATCGATACCTGCAGGAATTGACACTTGAATCTTCTTACGGTTCGCTATATATCCACTGCCATGACAATCCTGGCATTTTTCTTTAATTACCTTTCCGGTTCCGTTACAATCCGGACAAGTCTGCACATTTCTGACCGTTCCAAAGAATGATTGCTGGGTAAATACTACCTGACCTTTTCCCCCACACTTTGAACAAGTCTCCGGATTGGTACCGGGCTTAGCTCCGCTTCCATGACAGGTAATACATTCGTCTTTCAGTGTAAGTTCAATTTCCTTCTCCACACCAAATACCGCTTCTTCAAAAGCAACACGTACACTGGTTCGGATATTAGCACCTTTCATTGGTCCACTGCTGCCTCTGCCGCTGCGGCGTCCGCCTCCAAAGAAATCTCCAAAGATATCTCCGAAAATATCTCCGAAATCAGCACTATTAAAATCAAATCCGCCAAATCCACCGGCACCGCCGTCAAACGCTGCATGGCCGAATTGATCATATTGACGTTTTTTCTCCGGATCACTAAGTACGGCATATGCTTCTGAAGCCTCTTTAAACTTCTTCTCTGCATCCTTGTCTCCCGGATTCATATCCGGATGATATTTCTTAGCCAAAACACGATATGCTTTTTTAACTGCAGCTTCGTCTGCACTTTTATCTACTCCGAGAACTTCATAATAATCTCGTTTCTGCTCTGCCATAACTTACTCCTCTTATATGTTTTAAAGATTTTTTTCACTTATATAGATATAGCACAAGTTACATGGAAAGTAAACCTGTTTAGTAACATGATATAAAGTTCTCCTAATCGAGGTGTCTTTTGCACTCCTCTCATAAGCAGAACTTCATATCTGTCACCTTTTTATAAAATCGTACTTATACTTCGCGGTAATCTCCGTCAACCACATCATCAGCCGGTTCTGCACCCATGTCAGGACCTGCACCTGCATCTCCCATATCAGGACCTGCCGCTCCCTGTGCCTGCTCATATACTTTTGCAAAAAGAGCCTGTGCGTTTGTCATTAATTTCTCTTTTGCAGCTTTCATTTCATCGATATCATTATCAGACATTTCCTGATCCTTAGTTCTTTCAAGAACTGCTTTCAGGGCTTCTAAGTCTGCTTCTACCCCGCTCTTTTCTGCCGCATCAATCTTATCGCCAACTTCACTTAATGCTTTTTCTGTTTGGAATACGAAAGAGTCTGCTTCATTTCTTGTATCAATACCATCTTTTCTCTTCTTATCCTGAGCTTCGTATTCTGCCGCTTCTTTTACTGCCTTATCAATATCATCATCAGACATATTGGAGCCTGCGGTAATTGTAATATGCTGCTCCTTGCCTGTTCCTAAGTCCTTTGCAGATACATTTACGATACCATTTGCATCAATATCAAAGGTAACTTCAATCTGAGGTACACCACGCATTGCCGGCGGAATACCATCCAGTCTGAATTGTCCAAGTGACTTATTGTCTTTGGCAAACTGTCTTTCACCCTGTACAACATTTATATCAACAGCGGTCTGATTGTCTGCTGCCGTAGAGAAAATCTGACTCTTCTTTGTAGGAATGGTCGTATTTCTCTCAATCAATCTGGTTGCCACGCCGCCCATTGTTTCGATAGAAAGAGAAAGGGGAGTAACATCCAGAAGCAGAATTTCACCAGCTCCTGCATCACCTGCAAGCTTACCACCTTGAATAGAAGCACCAAGTGCAACACATTCGTCAGGGTTAAGGCTCTTGTTAGGTTCGTGTCCTGTTATTAGTTTTACTTTTTCCTGAACCGCAGGAATACGTGTGGAACCACCAACCAGAAGAACTTTACCGATTTCATTATTATTAAGACCTGCGTCCTTCATTGCATTTTGAACGGGGATTGCTGTTCTTTCTACCAGATCATGTGTCAACTCTTCGAACTTTGCTCTTGTGAGGTTCATATCAAAGTGTTTCGGACCATCTGCTGTCGCTGTGATAAATGGCAAGTTGATGTTTGTAGTTGTTGCAGAGGATAATTCTTTTTTCGCTTTCTCTGCTGCTTCTTTTAATCTCTGGAGCGCCATCTTATCATTGGATAGGTCAACACCTTCCTGATTCTTGAATTCCTTTAACATCCAGTCGATTACCTTCTGGTCAAAGTCATCTCCGCCAAGCTTTGTATCACCATTGGTTGCCAGTACTTCGATAACGCCGTCTCCGATTTCAATGATAGAAACGTCAAAAGTACCGCCGCCCAAGTCATAAACCATGATTTTTTGTTCTTTTTCATTATCAAGACCGTATGCAAGAGCTGCTGCTGTAGGCTCATTAATAATACGCTTTACATCAAGTCCTGCAATTTTCCCTGCATCTTTTGTTGCCTGGCGCTGACTATCTGAGAAATAAGCAGGTACTGTAATGACAGCTTCTGTTACTTCTTCCCCTAAATAGCTTTCAGCATCTGTTTTTAGTTTTTGTAGCGTCATTGCTGAAATTTCTTGTGGTGAATATTCTTTATCATCAATCTTTACTCTATAGTCTGAGCCCATTTGTCTTTTAATGGACATAATTGTCTTATCTGGGTTTGTAATGGCTTGACGTTTTGCAGGTTCTCCTACAAGTCGCTCACCTGTTTTTGTAAAAGCTACAACAGATGCTGTTGTTCTAGCACCTTCTGCGTTTGCAATAACAACAGGTTTTCCACCTTCCATAACAGATAAACA
>CAYXCV010000060.1:0-2479 GCA_964463365.1 uncultured Kineothrix sp. | reverse complement strand
CCTAAATCAATTCCTATAATCTTTCCCATATTTATTTCCTCCTATTAGTTGTTGTTAGTTAGCTACTTTAACCATACTATATCTAATAACTTTTTCATCTTTATAGATATAGCCTTTTTGAAATTCTTCAACAATTTCATTTTCCCCGTAATTCTCATCTTCTACATGCATGGCTGCATTATGAACATTTGTATCAAATTTTTGCCCTACTGTTTCTATTTGAGTAATCCCAATAGAAGCCAGCAAATCAATCATTTGCTTATAAATCATCTCCATTCCCTTGACGTAGGATTGATCTTCACAAGGAGCAACCAGTGCCCTTTCAAAATTATCTAACACTGGTAATATGGCTAGAACCGTATCACTAAGCCCCATATCATACATGGCACTTTTTTCTTTATCTGTTCGCTTGCGATAATTATCAAATTCCGCCATTGTCCGCTGAAGTCTTTCTAAATAAGCAGCAGCTGTTGCATCCTCTTCTTCTGTTTCTTGTGTTTCTTTTGCTTCTTCTACTACTTCTATGGTTGGCTCTATTTCTTCACTATCATTGGCTACCTTATCTTCTGCTACTTCTTGAGCAGATTTGATATCTTCTATATCAATAACATCCTTTAATTCTTCAGTAGTGTCTCCCACTTATTACACCCTTCCACTTTATTTATTTTTTGTTACCTGATTTAGCAACATATTCATATGGTTTGATAAATACTGTAACACTGAAACAGCCTGAGCATAATTCATACGTGTTGGTCCTATAATTCCAATGGACCCTACCGTATAGTCATCAATTTTATAATTGGTTGTGATAACGCTACAGTCTCTAATCTGTTCCATACCATGTTCTCCACCAATTGTAATTTGTATCCCATTAGATGTTGTTTGTTCTAATAACTTAGCCAGTAATCCTTTTTGTTCTAAGGTTTCAAAAACTGGTCTAACTTTAATGAGATCTTTAAACTCTGGAAATCTTAGCATATTCATGACACCACTTGTAAATATATCAGGAATTTTTTCTTCTTTCATTGTTTCTATTAATACTTCAACAATAACAGCGACTACATCTTCATATTCTTTTAAACTCGCTTTAAGAAGCTGGACTAACTCATGATTAATATCGTTTAAAGTTCGACCTTGTAAATAATCATTTAGTATTTCCGTCAGTCTTGGAAATATTTCATATGGTATTGTCATTGGTGTTTGAATAATATGATGTTTAACTATATTTGCATCTGTTACAATCACTAAGGCAATGGCCTTATCTTCCACTGGAACAAGTTGTAAGTGCTTTAACTTGGTTTGGTGAATAGATGGCCCTGTTACAAGGGTTGTATAATTTGTTATAAGGGCTAATAAATTTGCAGTTTCTTGCATCAAATCATCTATTTCACCAATATTTCTTTGTAGCATTTGACCGATAATACTAGCATTATCTGCAGTAATCGTCGGACACTTCATTAATTGGTCAACATACAAACGATATCCTAAATCAGACGGTATTCTACCAGCAGATGTGTGGGGCTGAGCAATATAGCCTAACTCCTCAAGATCTGCCATTTCATTTCGAATTGTGGCTGAACTTACACCTAAATCATACTTTTTTGATATGGTACGAGATCCTACAGGTTCACCAGTCTTAATATAATCATGAATGATAGCCTCTAAAATTTTTACTTTCCGGTCATTCATGTTCACAGATATCACTTCCTTTACATTGTCAGCACTCTACCTCTATGAGTGCTAACTCCAATTAAAAGATAGCATTTCAATTTGTTTTTGTCAAGTGCTTTCTATAAAATATTATAAAAAACTACTAAATACTATGTTAGAAACATCTTGCCCAAAGGATGTTAAAAAAATTCTTCCAGATTCCTCTTTTAATAATCCATTTTCTTTATGTTGCTTAATTTGATCTCCGTATACATCATTTAAAGTTTGTCCAAACTTTAATTTAAAATCTTCTATTTTAATCCCATCTGTTAGACGTAATCCTAAAAACATAAACTCTTCCATTTGGGCTTGCAAATTAATTATTTCTTTATGTCTTTGAATTTGTTTTAATTGGGTACTAGCAGCTAGGTACTCATCCATTTCATTAGTATTAGCATAACGACAGCCCTTAAAATAAGAATGGGCACCTAATCCTAATCCGATATAAGAATGACTATTCCAGCAGTCTACATTGTGCTGGGAGGCCTTACCTACTTTTGAAAAATTAGAAATCTCATACTGGCTATAGCCCTTACGTCCTAGATAAGCTTTTGCCTCATGGTACATCTGTCTTTCTAGGTCTTCGTCTAGTGGCTGCAACTTCCCTTGGTCATATAATTGGCCAAAAGGTGTTTCCTCTTCAATAATCAAGCTATAAGCTGATATATGGTCTACGTTTAATTGAACCACTGCTTGGAGGGTTTCTTGCCATTCTTCTAGAGTTTGTCCTGGTAAAGCAAACATTAAATCCACATTAATATTACTAAAT
>CAYXCV010000059.1:0-15320 GCA_964463365.1 uncultured Kineothrix sp. | reverse complement strand
TTGGTTACTTGTTCCCAGTGGGAATCATCCCGATTGACGATACCTATCCTGCACTGTTTAAAAAGAAGTCCTTTGCATGACATATATTCTTCAAAATCGGCATGTTCATTGGGCCCGATATGATCCGGTTCTATATTGGTAAAGATACCGATGTCAAACATAAACCCCTGGGTTCTATGAAGCATGAGGCCCTGGGAGGAAACTTCCATAACTACCGTATCACAGCCTGCATCTGCCATATCTCTAAAGTATTCCTGAAGTACATAAGATTCAGGCGTGGTGTTCACTGCATGTATGGCGGTATCCCCGATGATTACCTCAATCGTACCAATCAGACCTACCTTGTATCCCGCGTTTTCTAAAATGGATTTTACCAAATAGGACGTTGTAGTCTTTCCTTTTGTCCCTGTAATACCTATAATTTTCATCTGCTTCGCCGGATGATCAAACCAGGCGGCAGATATAAAAGCCATTGCGTAACGGGTGTCTTCTACTTTAAGTACCGTAACTTCTTTTTCCGTATGAAATGTTACATCCTTTTCAACAACCAGAACTCTTGCACCCTTAGCTATTACTTCATCTATATAGTTATGACCGTCTGAATTTGCTCCTGCAATACAGATAAAAAGACAGCCCTCCACCACTTTTCTGGAATCGTAAATTACTCCATTGATACGGATATCCTCCGTTCCTCTAATGCATTCATATTCTAATTGTTCCAATAACTGACCTAGGTCTTTTTCCATAATTTAAACCTCACTTCTCCTAAAAGAATATCACGGTTATATACTTTTTTCAACTTTTACACCGGAACTATATTTCATTTTATATAGTTTCAAAAAGCTTAATATTAAATTTATTCTTTCTAAAGAATTTAAACACATATTGTTCACATTTAAGATTTATAGTGTATTTAAGATAGTTGAAAAACTCACTATCTCCCCCCTCATAAGAAAATGCGAAAAGTCCGGTACCCCGGGCTTTTCTGCATTTGTAAGTTATTCTATCCTCTTTTTTCAATCTGTATTTTATCCAATAAATCCTCTGCCAATTCCAATGAAATCTCTCCGCTTTCTAAGGTTGCTGCATTGGCTGCCGATATCGCTGTAGCTCTTTTCAGTGCCGTATAATTATCTTCATTTTTCACAAGAGACATGGCATAGGAAGCAATGACACTATCTCCGCATCCCACGGTATTTATGGCCCTTACTGCTGGTGCTTTTGCCCACAGAACCTGTTCCTTAGCCACCGATAGTATTCCTTTCTTACCCATAGAAACAAGAACCTGCCCAATACCCCTTTTCCTTAGCTTCTCCGCTGCCTCTATAATTTCTCCCATATCCTTTAGTTTATGCCCGACAATGTATTCCAGTTCCTTTTGATTGGGTTTGATGAGGTAGGGTGCTGCCTCCATTCCATGAAGCAGTGCCTCCCCACTGGTATCCAGGATACATCTTTTTCCTCTTTCATTACCAAGATCAATCAGTCTTTTATAAATATCCGCTGCGATTCCTTTTGCTACACTGCCTGAAAGAACAACCAGTTCACACTCATCCAGAGCTTTTGTATAGGCATCTACCAGCATTTCCAATTCAAATCCGGAAATAGCAGGACCCGGTTCTAACATTTCTGTTACATACCCATCTTCTGCAATGACATTAATACTGGTCCTTGTTTCTCCTGCCACTTTCGTAAAGCGACACTGGGTACCTATTTCCTTCATATAGGCATTAATAAATTCTCCTGTATAGCCTCCAAGAAACCCAGCTGTCAATACCGGGTATCCATATTGCCTGAGAATCTTCGCAACATTAATCCCCTTTCCCCCTGCTATATTATTTACGGTTCTCATTCGATTCACTTGTCCCATTATAAGCGAACCTGTTGTATAAGTCTTATCTACTGCTGGATTTAAAGTCACTGTTAAAATCATCTATTATCTCCTCCTGTATATCCTCCGATTATTACGGATGATCATATGTAATTTTGCATTACAATCTGTATGGATTCTTTGCCCTGATAGTTGTTCAATGCAGGATAATAGGTAATACTTATAAGAATATCGGTGCGATAGCCTTCTTCCAATTGCATTACGTTCTTTTCTCCTGCTTTTTCTTTTAAATAAGTATGAAATGCATCCACATCTCCAAAATATATCATTTCATAGAAGTTCCCGTTCTCATCCTGAATCCCATACTTTCCTATATTATGATTTTTCCCCATTATTCTGCCATTTATAATATGTATATTCTTCTGGGCAAACACAGGCTTTGTATTTCCCACACCAAATGGCTCAAGTACTTCCAATTGCTGTATAAATTTTTTAGTAATATAAGATAATGGCATTGCTACATCAATCAATACTTTCTTTATAAAGTCATCATCAGTCAAACCGGAATTAGCATTCATTCTGCTACGAAACTCTTCGATACACTCTTCCTTCATAGATAGCCCTGCTGCCATCTTGTGACCGCCGTACTTTATAAAAAGTTCTTTACATTCATTCATTTTTTCATACATATGATAATTCTCAATGGAGCGTCCGGAACCCTTCACTCCTTCCTCACCCTTCGTCAGTACAAAAGCGGGTTTCCCATATTTCTCCCTGATTCTTCCGGCAATGATTCCGGCAAGGCTTTCATGACAATCCGGCAGAAAAATAATAAGTACTTTATCTTTTATTAAATTGCTTTCTTCAATTAATTGAATTGCTTCCGTAACCCCTTTCGCAGTCATCTCTTTGCGGCTGTCATTGAGATTCTTTAATTCTTCTGCAATTCTTACGGCTTCCGCACGTTCTTTACATTGCAGTAGTGTTAGGGCTCTTATTGCCGTATCTAATCTTCCGGTAGCATTCATACAAGGACCGAGTACAAAACCAATGTGATAAGCAGATAGCTTCTTACTCTCCAAACCACATACTTCTATCAATGCCTTTAATCCTATATTTCGAGTATGACGCATGTTCTTCAAACCATACTTTACAATGATTCTATTTTCATCCTGTAGCTCCATCACATCGCAAACCGTGGCAAATGCTGCGATTTCAAGGAGCTCCTCCAAAGGCTCTGCCTCTTCATTTTGATGAATCAGAGTAAAAAGCTGCTGGATCAGTTTGTAAGCAACTACGGCGCCGCATATATTTTTGTATGGATAAGTACACTCCTCCTGCTTTGGATTTACCACAGCCTCCGCTTCCGGTAGAATATGGATACGCTTCCCCTCAACCTCCTCATAAGGAATCTCATGATGGTCTGTAATAATGACTGCCATTCCTAATTCTCTTGCATAAGCAATCTGTTCTCTGGCAGCGATTCCATTATCACAGGTTATAATGACTTGAACGCCCTCCTGATGTGCCTCTTCAATTAAGGCTTCGCTCAGTCCGTACCCGTCTCTTATTCTATGTGGTATCACCGTATCTGCATCCGCACCGCATAGACTGAGTCCCTTCATTAATATATAGGAAGAACAGATACCATCCGCATCATAATCTCCAATTACACGAATCTTTCTGTGGTCATTGATATACTGCTTTAGTAAATCAGCCGCTTTATTTACATCCTTCATCCGATCAGGCTCATATAAATCATTCTTATCACCATATAAGTATTTTCTGATGTCTTCTTCCGCAATAATATCCTTATTTCGGATAATACGTGCGATGACCGGATCAATACAGTATGTTTCGGCTATTTTATTAAAATCGGCCTTCTTTGCTGTTATAAACCACTGTGACATAAGCCGCTCCTATTCTTTTGCAATCGAAATTTTATCACTGATTATATACTTGAATTATATCATAAATAAGAGTTTGCATGCAAACTCTGCGCTGACGTGCGGTCACTACAGTGACATCCACCTCTCGCACGTCATGCGCATCCATTGCGGGGAGCATTTAATTTTATAGGAAGCACTTCCTATAAAATTAAATACGGCATAACCAACCGGTCATGCCGCCATAATATTTAATATATATCACTTTTCCTTATGCTTTTTTAGCTATTTTTGTGCGAAGGATATACCATAACGCACCTGCAATACAAATTGAAGAATAGGTACCACAGACAATGCCCACCATAAGTGGCAGTGCGAATTCACGAATACTTGTTATACCAAATACATATAGCATAGCAACCATGAAAAATGTAGTAAGGGAAGTAAAGACACTTCTTGTCAACGTCTGACTGATGCTCTTATTTACAGCATCTTTCAAATTTTCCTTCTTGCCCATGCTCGCCATATTTTCACGTAATCGATCGAATATAACAATAGTCGCATTGATGGAATAACCTAATATGGTAAGTATACATGCAATAAAGGTACCGCTGATTGGTATCCTTGCCACCCCATAAAAAACAAAGACAATTAACACGTCATGCAATAATGCGGCTACTGCACTGGCTCCAAAACGAATATCCTTAAAACGGAACCAGATATAGATCAGCATACAAACGCCTGCTATAAGAGTTGCTACTAATGCATCCCGCTGCATCTCGTTGCTTATGGTAGAACTGATTGTTTCTGTCGTTATATTTTGCTCATTTACTGCAAAATGATTGACCAAAGAATTAGAAAGCTGTTCTCTTTCTTCTATGGATAGTGCTCTTGTTTTAAAGATAACTTCATTGCCTCCAGCAACCTTCTGAGTCTGAATACTTCCATCTTTTGTTATTTCTTCAATCACAGGATTTACTTTACTATCAAGCTCCTCGATACTCATATCTTCGTTAAATGTAACATTGGTGGCGGTACCGCCAACAAATTCCAGGCTGTAATTCAGGGCACTTCCTTTGGTGGACTTATTGACACCTATCACTACAAATCCTGCTACAATAACAGCAATGGATATAGTGAAGAAAATTGCTTTTTTAGATAGGAAATCCGTAGTTTTTCTAATTTTACCGATTCCATACAACTTAAGATTTTTAAGCCCTATTGCATAAAATGCTCTCATAATCATCTTTGTAATTACAAGCGCGGTAAACATGGATAGAACAATACCAAGTGCCAACGTTTGTGCAAAGCCTTTTACCGTACCGGTACCTTTTATTCCAAGCACAAGTGCTGCAATCAGCGTGGTAATATTACCATCTACAATTGCTGATAACGCCTTCTCATATCCTAATTTCATCGCAGAAGTCAGGGTCTTTCCTGTGGCTAATTCTTCTTTGATTCTGGCAAATATAATAACATTCGCATCCACCGCCATACCAATGGAGAGGATAATACCTGCGATACCGGGTAGTGTTAATGTAATTTCAAATAAATTTAGAAGTACTACAATCATTGCAGTATAAATCGTAAGTGCAAGACTTGCTGCAACACCCATAAGGAAATAGGTTGCAAGCATAAATACTACCACCAGTGCAAATCCTGCTGCTGCTGCTTTTAAACTTGAATTAATAGCTTCTGAACCAAGCTGTGCTCCGACCACATTGGAGCGAAGTTCCTCCAACTCCAGTTTCAATCCACCAATCCTGATGGTGGATGCCAATTGCTCAGCCTCTTCAAAAGATTCCATTCCGGTAATGACTGCCTGTCCGGTCGTGATTTCAGACTGTACATAAGGTTGTCGTATAATGACTCCGTCATAAATAATGTTGATTACATCATTGGTAGGATAGGCTGCTCTTGTTGCCTCTGCAAACTTCTCCCGCCCTACCTCTGTCATCATAAGCTGTACCACATATTGATTATTTCCCATGCTATCCGGCTGCGTCGCCGCTTTTGCGTCTGCCACATCTGTACCTGCAAGAACTTGTTCGCCCGCTGAGTTTGTAAATTCCAAGGATCCTGGTTTTCCAAGCTCCTCCAGAATGGCATTGGCATCCGTTACTCCCGGAATTTCAATATTGATTCTGTCGTCACCCTCTTTATAAACCTGAGCCTCTGTACTATAATTCTCCACTCGCTGCTGTAGCTTATAAACCGTATCATCCATATCTTCACTGGATGGTTTTTCTTCTCCCACCACCTGATACGTAATACTTACACCACCGGCAAGGTCAAGACCCAGCTTAATGCCGGAAGCCGATCCTGCCTTGTCTTTCCCAATACCTTCCACAGCCGTATAACTAAGACCGCCAAGTACCAGAACCATTACAATCAGGACAATAATTGCTTTACTCTTCTTCATCTTCTAATCTCCTTTTTACTCGGCCAAAGCCGCCTTTATCATAATAGCGCATTCCACACGCTTTCTTTGCAATTCACATCCCAGGTCATAGGCGTCATTAATATTTCCGTGGAAATTATAAGAATTAGCCGCACATCCCCCACTGCAATAAAATTTGGCAAAACAATCTTTGCATTTATCCTTTGCATATACATTACATGTTTTAAACTCGTTTTGAATATCCATTCGAAGAACGCCCTCATCTACATTACCCATGATAAATTCTTCCTGTCCCACAAACTGATGACATGGATATAAGTCCCCCCAAGGTGTCACTGCCAGATATTCTGTTCCCGAGCCACACCCCGACAAACGCTTTGCTACACAAGGACCGCCGCTTAAGTCAATCATAAAGTGGAAAAAGTTAACCGGCTTTCCTGATTTTCTTCTCTCTAACAAATCCAGTGCCAGCTTATCATACTCAGCCAGCAATCCGTCGATATCTTCCTCCTGTAAAGCATAATCCTCTTCCGGCTTTGCCACAACAGGCTCTACGGAAATCTGTTCAAAACCTAAATCTGCCAAATGAGCCACATCCTTTGAAAAATCCAGATTATTTCGTGTAAAAGTACCCCGCACATAATAATCCATCTGATTACGGCTTTCTGCCAACTTTTTAAACTTAGGAACTATTTCCTCGTAACTACCTTGTCCGCCTCTATGAGGACGCATACTATCGTTAATTTCTTTTCGTCCATCAATACTTAATACTACGTTACTCATCTCTTTATTGGCAAATTCCATAATCTCATCATTCAGTAAAACCCCATTTGTCGTGAGAGTAAAACGGAACTTCTTATTATGAATCTCTTCCAGACTTCTTCCATACAACACCAAATCCTTCACTACCTGCCAATTCATCAAAGGTTCCCCACCGAAGAAATCCACTTCCAGATTGATACGGTTTCCTGAATTTGCAACTAAGAAATCCAATGCTTTTTTCCCGGTTTCAAAGCTCATCAAAGCTCGTCTGCCGTGATACTCGCCTTCTTCTGCAAAACAGTATTTACATGCCAGGTTGCAATCATGGGCAATATGTAAACAAAGTGCTTTTACTACTGTTTCCCTTTTCTTAAAATCAATTATATAGTTTTCATATACATCCGGTGCATATAAACTTCCATTTTCTCGTAATGCAAGAATTTCTTCCAAAGCTTCTTTTATTTCTACTTCCGAATAAGGTAATGCTTTTGATGAAGTTATCTCTGCAAAAAGTGCTGCACTGTTTGCTTCTACACCCTTTTCCAGCAATGTTTCTACTCTTTGAATCAAATCATAAACAATATCATCTACAATATGCACTGCACCGCTATTCACATCCAGAACAATATTGTAACCATTGTTTTTATATTGATGTACCACTCTAATACTCCTTTTCTATTAAACGTATAATAAGCAGCGATACAATCGCTGCTTAACCTTATACTCTAGCCTATTTCACTTTTTCGCAACTCTGATTACCTACGGTACAAGATGTTTTACAAGCTGATTGGCAAGACGTCTGACATTCACCGCAACCGCCCTTTTTCATGGACTCTTTATAATCTCTTGTGCTTAATGTTTTAATATGTTTCATCACAAAGCCTCCTTATGTTCATAAACCTATGTTTCATAGCACATAATAGTATAGCATAAGTTATTCATTTGGAAAAGTATTTTTTTGTCATATATGCTCCAACATATGATGTTAGCTTAACATTCCTCCCAGCATACCACTTCCGCCGCATAATAAGAAGACTGTTACCAGATTAGATGCGATATCCTGCAGGCTTCTATTTACAATCAGCGAAACCAGTGCCAGCACGATAAAGTATAAAACACCTATGAATAGACCCCATAAAAACTTTCTGTTTCCGATGCGCTTACCGCAAATAAAACCGGCAAAAAAAGTAACTGCTATGTAAATTAAAATAATACAAACATTGACTATCTTCTCCTGTAGGCTAAACCGATATAACATTAAAGCCAATAATAGCAAAAGTCCTGCTGTTAAAATATAAGAAAATAATAGACATTTTAATACAAAAATAGCATTCACGTTATTTCCTGCGTTTTTCTCCGAATATGTACTGCTTCTGCTCCTTAGTCCCATTTTCCCCATATAAATCTCCCTTCTTGTTCCTTTTTTATCACTATCCCTTTTCTGCGGCTAAATAAGTAAGATAATTGTGAAACAAATCTATATTTAATTATAAGTTATTCCAACTTGACACCTGATATGCTATATTGTAATATTTCATATAAGTTATTACTTTCATATAGTAACATAAAGGGGTGATTATATTTTGGATACCACCGGTATCATACAACTTGTTGTCATTGTAATTTTAATTGGTCTGTCGGCCTTTTATTCTTCTGCCGAAACCGCTCTTACAACAGTAAATCGAGTACGCATGAAATCTTTGGCTGATGAAGGCAACAAAAATGCTGCTGCAGTCTTAAAAATATTGGATAAATATTCTAAAATGTTAAGTACAATTCTTATCGGAAACAATATTGTCAACCTTACCGCATCCTCTCTCACTACCACTCTTGTAGCAAAAACTTTAGGAAGCTATGCTATAGGAATTGCAACCGGTCTCTTAACTCTCGTTATTCTTCTGTTTGGAGAAATAGTTCCGAAAAATACCGCCATGATTTATTCAGATAAAATATCCTTAATGTATGCTAAACTGATTCTTTTTCTTATGAAATTATTTACACCTATTGTTTTTGTCATTGATAAGATGTCTCTGGGAATATCAAAACTTCTTCGTATTGATATGAGTAAAAAAGGTGCTCTTATGACTGAAAATGAGCTAAAAAACTACGTGGATGTCAGCCACGAGGATGGTGTCATCGAGTTAGAAGAACGGGAAATCATTTATAATGTATTCGACTTTGGTGATACCGTTGCAAAAGATATTATGATTCCCAGAATTGATATGGTCAGCATAAGCCAGGATGCCGGATACGAAGAAATACTTTCTATATTTAAAGATTATATGTATACCAGACTGCCCGTTTATAAAGAGGACAAGGATAATGTAATCGGTATGATTAATATTAAGGATTTCATTCTCTTAACTGATAAAGAAAACTTTCATGTCAAAAACATCATACGCGAAGCATATTATACTTATGAGTATAAGAAGACGGCTGATTTAATGATAGAAATGCGTGAAATTGCCTTCAATGTTGCTTTTGTCCTGAACGAGTACGGTGCCACAGTAGGTATGATTACTCTGGAAGATCTGCTGGAAGAAATCGTAGGTGAAATCAGAGATGAATATGATACGGATGAAGAAGAACTGATCCAACAAATAACCGAAAATTCTTATTTGGTAGAGGGCGGAATGAAGTTAGATGACATCAACGATGCCTTAGATACCAATATGGACTCTGAAGATTATGACTCCATCGGCGGCTTGATTATTGAATACCTTGACAGACTGCCGGATGATGAAGAAATCATCTTCACAGACTCTGGCATCAGCCTCCAGGTAAAAGGTATCAGTCAGAATCGTGTGGAAAAAGTGCTGATGACATTACCGGATAGCACATCGGAGGATGAAAATGATTCTGATGAAAAAGAAATAGCTGTTCCCTCCAAAGAAGAAACAGCTCTATAGCTTATAATAATAAATCAAGAATTTCTAACGGGTCGTCGGCAAACACTTTGCCGCCGGCCTTTATTTGTTCTTCCTTTGTCCGAAATCCCCATGTTACCGCAATACAATCCATGCCGGTATTCTTTGCCGTGGCAATATCCACTTCCGAATCCCCGATATAGACTGAGTTCTCTTTCCTGCTTCCTAGCTGCCTCAGCGCTTCCTCCACAGTATCCGGTGCCGGTTTCTTACGAATATTCTCATTTTCTCCAATAGCAACGAGAATATATTCCTTAAAATATAAATTCTTCAGTTCCTGTACCGCATCATAATATTTATTAGAAGCAATTGCCATTTTATAGCCTCTTTTTTTCAATTCCAGCAGCAGCTCTTTGATATGAGGATAAGGTCCTGTTTTATCATTGCAGTGGACTGAATAATATTCTTTAAAATCAACAAATACTTTTTCAAACCGGGGATTGTCCTTTCCCCCCGGTACCGAAAGCTCCATCAGCCTGAGAACACCATTTCCAACAAAGCTTCTAACCTCCTCTAACGTGCGAAGGGGCATATCAGCCCGAACCAGTGCATAATTCACACTATCCCTTAAGTCCTCTAATGTATTCAGTAATGTCCCATCCAAATCAAATACAATTGTGTCATATTTTTTATCTATATACATTGTTCTTATCCTCTATAATCTTTCAAGCAATTGCTAAACTCGTTTCTGGGTGACGGCACTCCCACTACAGACTTTGGAATGCCCTCTTTTCTACGGAAATGAGACCAAAGCCTCCCTTTGGGCTCGTTGCAGTGCTTAGAAAAACGGGCTTCAAAAGTCTGTAGTGGGAGTGCCAGCACACAGAAACGAGTTTAGCAATTGCCTTTAATTTAATACTTTTTTTAGATGTCTTCTTATAAATATATATGAAATCACATGAACCGTAAAGGTAATCGCCCATGTTACAGGATAGGATATATAGAGTGAAAGCAAAGTACCCTCCCACCTAAAAACTGTCATAACCCATAAAACACGTAGTCCGCACGCACCCACAAGGGAAACAATCATAGGTACTACCGAATAGCCAAGACCTCGTATCGCTCCTACCATAGTATCCATCATTCCGCAAAGAAAATAGGTGGAACAAATGACACTAAGACGAAGCATGCCATAATGAACAACCTCAGCATCCGAAGAATAAATACTTAGTATCTGCTTCCCGAAAAATACGGCTGCATTTCCCATAACAAGCCCAATTAAGGCAGCAATCGCAAGACACTGAAAGAGAATCTTATTAATTCTGCCATACTGTTTTCCTCCAAGGTTCTGACTGGTAAAGCTGACTGCTGTCTGGTGCATAGCGTTCATTGCCGTATAAACAAAGCCCTCCACGTTAGCTGCGGCCGTATTGCCTGCCATAGCAATGGAACCAAATGAGTTTACAGAAGATTGTATCAATACATTAGAAACAGAAAAAATGGCTCCCTGCATTCCGGCCGGTACACCTATTTTCATGATCCTTATCAACTTGTCCTTATCAATATGAAGTTGTTTTAAATATAGTTTAATAAATCCCTCACTTTGCATCAAACATCTGAGAATACACCCTGCCGATACACATTGAGAAATAACAGTTGACAGTGCAACTCCCGCCACATCCATATCCAATACAATCACAAAAAAGAGATTGAGCACTACGTTAATCACACCGCCTGCTGCCAGAAAATAAAGCGGTCTTTTTGTATCACCGATTGCCCGCAGAATGGAACTGCCAAAATTATATAGCAGCATTACCGGCATTCCAATAAAATAAATACGCATGTATAATGCGGCTTTGCTTAACACATCCTCCGGTGTACCCATAATTTCCAAAAGCGGTCTGGCCAGAACAAAACCCATGACCCCCAAAACGAGTCCGCAAACCACGCTCAGTAAAACAGCCGTATGTACGGTTTGGCTCACTTCCTTTTCCTGACCGGCTCCATAATATCTTGCCACCAATACATTGGTTCCCACAGACAGACCGATAAATACATTTACAAGCAAATTAATCAGTGAACTGGTGGAACCCACTGCTGCCATAGACTGACTTCCTGCAAATCTTCCCACTACAATTACGTCGGCGGCATTAAACAACAATTGTAAAATACCTGATAAAATAAGGGGTACTGAAAAAACCAATATTTTACCTAATAATGGTCCATGACACATATCAATTTCATAAGATTTTATTTTTCTTTCTTTTTGCATACTTCTTATTTCCTCATTCTAATTATTAAAGCTGTAAACCAATATCCATATGTAAAAATGGCGTATGTACCGTATTATATTCCTCTTGTATTATTTTGTAAAGCTATACGGAGAGCTTTTATTTTGTAATACCTGTCCTAAAAATATAGCACTGAATGTGTTGCTAAAAGAAAGAGGGACCCCGAAGAGTCCATCATTCATGGTGCTATTAATGTTTAATTCCAACATTCTTAACCTTGTGCATTAATCGTATCAAGAATACCGTCGGCAATAGCCTGAGCAATCTCTTGAAAACGGCTGTCAAATAAGGCATTGTCTGTATCATTATTGATAAAGGCAGCCTCAACAAGTACAGCAGGCATTTGTGTTCTGTTAAGTACAACCAGATTGGTACGCTCGTTGACTCCATGGTTAACGAAACCTAGAGCCTGAAGATTTGAATTGATATTTTCACCCATTTGAGCGGCAACACCACCGAGGCTGTATACAAGGGATTCTACTCCTGTGTATTGATTGGGATATACGCTGGAATTCCGATGAATGGATACGAAATAGTCAGCGCCTGACTGGTTTGCTTCAGCAGCTTTTTGTGCCGGACTTTCATATACATCCGTAGTACGTGTATAAACAACATTGACTCCTGCATTTTCAAGTAATTGGCCGACTGCAAGAGTCAGACGAAGAGCATCGTCTTTTTCTTGTCTGCCATTATAAACCGCGCCGGGGTTGGCTCCGCCATGCCCAGCGTCTAAAACAACTGTAGATGCCATATAATCACCATAATTTTACTTATTTTACTATATGCATCTACAGAAAAATAGGTACGCGTAAAAATGGAAGAGCGGAGGAATATTGAGGCTGCGTTAGGAAAGCATCCTTCCCAAGCTTAACAGGAGAAAAACTCGTTCTGCGGCATCGGCCAGGGAGCTTTCTGCATGCTTCAGTGCTTCCTCCAAAGGCATGGCCTGATTCAGGGCAGGAACAAGAGCAGTAATCCCACATTGGTATAGCTGTTTTGCATCAGTAGTCATGCCGCCAACAATAGCAATAACAGGAATTTTGACGTTCAAGGCACGTTTGCCAATGCCCCAGAGACTTCCCCTTTTATACTAAATTGCACTAAATATATACATAGCCTATGGATTACAATTGGTACACGGCTCATAGCCGGCGTTCCTAATTTTCCCTTTTGTGGTAGTCATTTCTGAACGATCATCATCTTTTATATTTTCAACCTCAGAGCAATCTTTGGTATGAAATAAGTTAGCTCCCATATCCATTATATAGACTTGCTCTATCTCATTTTCAATCTCATCAGACCCTGTTTCCGTTGTATCCACAGGTGGCATCTGAGTATTTTCGCCGTCTTCTAAGACTTCCCCAGGCGTACCATCCGGAAACTCCGCAATATTACCATTTTCATCATATGCTAGCCTGGAATCGTCTTCGGGCAATAAATCCTCCGCTGATTTCAGAGATTTAGCAGAAAAGTGCTGACCGCTATACTCCGCATATAGTATAACGCCTACTAAACCAACGATAGTTGCAATGAAAAGACCAAATATAGTATAGAAAATTTTCTTAAAAGTTTTCATATGTAAGTCATCCTTGCTGTATTTTATATTTTTATAACTCAAAATGTTTATTCCACTGGAATTCCCCTAGCAGCATTTTATTTTAAGTCTATTTATCCTCTTGTCTTAAAATTACTGTCTAAGCTCCTATCCTTTGCCAGGGTACTATACTCTCCCCGCTTACTATATGAATCCAGTAAGTAACTGGTATCGTTGTCTTCATTCACATGGATGGGAGGTAAATCCTGATTCTCTTTTCCCATTGATTTCTTCCAAGGCTTCTTTGCTTTGGACATGGTTTCCGCTACATTGTGCAGGAATTTTTTAATATTTCCCTGCTCTTTTCTAAGCCCGCCACTCACTGCGCCTTCTACATTAGCGACTTTTCTTTCTATCTCATCTTCTTCAAATCCATCTATCTTCTTACTCTCATCCTTAATCATTAAGGTAGCCAAAGTATCAGACGGAGCCTTCCCCGAATCTACTGAATTGACTGAATCCGGAGAGCTATTCCAGAAGTTTATTAATTTTGTACGTATATTCTTTAAGCTATTGGTTAGAACCATTGGTATAGAAAAAACATTATGTGGAATGGTATTATGTTTTTGTATTTCCGGCTGCCACTCAGTATCTTGAACATTGCCACCGCCACTGCTGCCGCCCTTCTCTTTTGGAGTTGCCTGCGTATTATGAATACAGTTTGTTATTGTATGATCATGAGTTCTGCCAATATTATCGCTTTGTCCAATCATAAATATCTTCCCTCTTTTTCCTTTATGTATCCAATATCAGTAAATGGATTCTTGCTTTTAATAATATTTAAACCAGTGATAGCGTTCTCCTCACTCCCAACCGGTATGCCCACTCTTTTTCCGCTCTTGATTACAAGCATAATGGTATGTATTTCCATTCCGGTTTGTCCGTGACAAAGTTTCCTCTGCACATCCTCTAATCTACGATAAGCCCATGTTATATCTTTATATTCCACATAGGCCCAACTTGTAACTACCTGGTAAAAAATATAGTATTTTCCATAGCGAATATCCCCAATTACCTTCGCCGTATTATAATCAATCCGCACTACTCTCTCATCTTGTTGGATTCCGGAGACTGCCACAAAAATTGTCCTGCCTCTCATTCTGTAACCAAGCCTTTCTGCGTGTTAAGTCACATGACAGTCAAATAACTTTAACAATTGCCATCTTCATATTTTCCTGATAACTGCATACCCCAATGCTATACCTTTCTATTTTATCATATATTATAAAATTTGCCTGCTTTATTTCCTTTTTTTTACTAAATATAGTGCCTTTTTCATATAAATTACACTCCGTGGACTTTGAATAAAAATTAATTAACGTGGAATCCATTCCCAAACCCATTCCCAGACCAGTTAATTTCATATGAGCCTCTTTCACTGTCCACATTTGATAGAATAAATTTTTGTAATTTTTTTCTTTATCTAACAGTTGTTTGTCCTCATTTGAAAAAAAACGTTCGGCTATATCTTCCTTTACTTTTCTATGCTCTTGAATGTCCGCTCCAATCTCTTCGTCAGATATTGCACAAATAACATAGTCACCGGAATGAGATAAGCTAAAATACGTATCCGGCATATGTTCCAGATAAGGCTTCCCGTTTTCACCATATATATATGACAAAGAAAGCGGTATTGCATCTGCCTGCAAACCGCTTCCTTCGGATTTTTTATTCCTTATGCCTACTTG
>CAYXCV010000058.1:0-15633 GCA_964463365.1 uncultured Kineothrix sp. | reverse complement strand
GAATATCAGTAAGCAAAAAAGTAGGAAACAGTGTTGTACGTCATAGGATTACAAGGCTGGTGAGAGAAAGTTACAGACTACACGAAAATATATTTAATAGTGGTTTAGATATAGTAGTCGTTGCAAGAAACAATGCACATTCAGTGTCTTATGCTGAAATAGAGAGTGCATTATTACATCTAGGAAAGCTTCATCATATAATAAAGATATATTTTTATAATGATTAAGTTTGATTTGAAATTAAAAATGAAAAAATTATTAATTTACATGATTAAATTTTATAGAAATTATATTTCCCCCATGAAGAGAACGAAATGTCCATATATTCCTACTTGTTCAGAGTATGGATTGGAGGCTATCACTAAATACGGAGCTTTCAAAGGAGGATTTTTGACATGTTGGAGGGTTATAAGATGTAATCCTTTTTCTAAAGGAGGATACGATCCTGTTCCATGAATATATTTCTAATTTAAAAGATTTAATATTGTGTTTCATTAAGGAGGAACAAAATTGTCAGGTATTATATTAACCCAGAATCAGACTTTTATTATTGGCCCGGTTGCAAAAATATTAGGTTATATAATGGAAGGAATATTCTTCTGTTTAGACAAGATAGGCATTCCTAACATAGGTTTATCTATTATTTTATTTACTATTGTTATTTATCTTCTTATGATGCCTCTTACAATTAAGCAACAGAAATTCTCTAAGCTGTCTGCTAAGATGAACCCTGAACTTCAAGCTGTTCAGGCAAAGTATAAGAATAAAAAAGATAACGATTCAATGCAGAGAATGAATGAAGAAACACAGGCAGTTTATGCAAAATATGGTGTTTCACCTACAGGCAGTTGTCTGCAGCTTATTATTCAGATGCCTATTTTATTCGCTCTTTATCGTGTTATCTATGCAATGCCTGCTTATGTAGGTAAGATAAAAGATGCATTTTTCCCATTGGTGGACAAGTTAATTGCTCAGGCAGGAAGTGTGGAATTTATACAGACATTTAAAGATTCTACTATGTATGCAAAGCAATTTACCAATGAAGCTTTTACCGGCGGTAATGTGGAATATATACAGAATACTTTTATAGATGTACTTAATAAGGCATCAAGCACAGAGTGGACAAGTTTAGCGGATAAGTTTCCTAATCTTATAGATGATGTTACCAATACAGTTACTAAATTGGAAAGTTATAATTTCTTTCTTGGTTTAAATATAGGTAACTCCCCATCTTTTGCAGTAAAAGAAGCATTGGATGCTGGTTCTTATTTAATGGTAGTGGCAGCTCTTGCAGTTCCCGTATTATCTGCGGTTACACAGTGGATTAATACTAAACTGATGCCTCAGCCAGATGCAGGGAATAAAAATAGTGAAAATACAATGGCTTCTTCTATGAAAACAATGAATATGATGATGCCAATTATGTCAGCTTTCTTCTGTTACACTCTTCCGGCAGGTATGGGTCTTTACTGGATTGCAGGTTCTGTGGTAAGAAGTGTTCAGCAGGTGCTTATTAATAAGCATATTGATAAGATGGATCTGGATGAAGTTATAAAGAAGAACATAGAAAAAAGAAATAATAAATTGAAAAAAGCAGGTATTGATCCTACTAAAATTAATAGTTATGCAAGTATGAGTACGAAAAATGTATCTGCGAGAGCTGAGTCTAAACCTTCTATGACACAGGAAGAAAAAGACGCTGCTATTAGAAAATCATCAGAATATTATAGCAAGAATGCAAAACAGGGAAGTATTGCATCCAGGGCTAATATGGTTAAACATTATAACGAAAAAAATAATAAGTAGGAGGGAATAGTAATGGATTATACGAAGTTTACAGCAAAAACTATAAATGATGCAATTACAGAAGCTTGTACAAAGTTTTCAATTACCAGTGATAAATTGGATTATGAAGTAGTGGAAGAAGGTTCTTCGGGATTTCTTGGAATAGGTTCTAAGCCTGCAATTATAAATGCAAGAGTGAAACGTACCATTGCAGACAAGGCTGTACAGTTTTTAAATAGTGTATTTGAAGCAATGGATATTATAGTAGTGGTTAAGGCAGAATATAAGGAAGAAGATAATTCACTTGAAATTGATTTAAGCGGTGATGAAATGGGTGTTCTAATCGGAAAAAGAGGACAAACCTTAGATTCACTTCAATATATTGTTTCCTTAGTTATTAATAAAGATGTTGAGAATTATATTAGAGTAAAAGTCGATACTGAGAATTACAGACAAAGAAGAAAAGATACTCTTGAAAATCTTGCAAAGAATATAGCTTATAAAGTAAAGAGAACAAAACGCTCCGTATCACTTGAGCCCATGAACCCTTATGAAAGAAGAATTATTCATTCTGCATTACAAAATGATAGATATGTGACAACCCATAGTGAAGGGGAGGATCCATTCCGCCGTGTTGTCGTTACTTTGAAAAAATAATAATAGCATAAAAATTTATTACTAAAAAGGTGTATATGTTTTTAATATACACCTTTTGTTAAAATATCTGCGGCACAAATATTGCAGGTTATGGAAAGGCTTGGAGGTTAATATGAAAACTGACACAATAGCGGCAATTTCAACGGCAATGTCTGATTCGGGAATTGGGATTATAAGAATAAGCGGCGATGAAGCTATTGAGGTTGTAGATAAGATATATAGAACGAAATCAGGTAAGAAAAATATTAAGAATGTTTCTTCTCATACTATCAATTATGGGTTTATTTATGATTCCAATCATCAAATACTTGATGAAGTTATGGTTAGTGTGATGAAGGCACCAAGAAGTTATACAACGGAAGATACAATTGAAATTAATTGTCATGGCGGCATTCTTATTATGAACCGTATATTAGAGGAAGTAGTAAAGGCTGGTGCCAGAGTTGCCGAGCCCGGTGAATTTACAAAAAGAGCTTTTTTGAATGGAAGAATAGATTTATCCAAAGCAGAAGCTATTATGGACATTATTAATTCTAAGAATCAATTTGCACTTAATAATTCCATAAAGCAATTAAGAGGTTCTGTTTCTGATATGATACGTGAACTTAGAGATGAAATTATATATGAAATAGCATTTATTGAATCAGCTTTGGATGATCCTGAGCATATAAGTTTGGATGGATATCAGGAATTATTAACTGTTAAAACAAAAGATATTATAGTTAGGTTAAAAAAATTACTTGATTCCTCAGATAATGGAAAAGTATTAAAAGAAGGTATTAATACGGTAATTGTAGGAAAGCCCAATGCAGGAAAATCTTCCTTATTAAATCTTATTATCGGAGAAGAAAAGGCTATTGTTACTCATATTGCCGGTACCACCAGAGATGTTTTAGAAGAAACAATTAAGTTTAATGGTATTAATCTTAATATAATTGATACGGCCGGTATTCGTTCTACAGAGGATGTGGTAGAGAAAATAGGTGTGGAAAAAGCGAAGAAATATGCTTTAGATGCTGATCTTATTATTTATGTTGTGGATGCATCGGTACCCCTTGATGAAAGTGATTATGATATTATTAGGATGATTCAAAATAAAAAATGTATTATTCTTTTAAATAAAGCAGATCTTGAAAATGTGATAACTGAAGAATATTTAGTTGATAAAATAAATCAAATATTTGATAATGAAATATTAAGTGATCCTTTAACTTATAATAATATGATTAAAACTTCAACAAAAGATAATATAGGAATAGAACAATTCGAAGAAATGGTTAAGAATATGTTTTTTCATGGAGAAATTTCTTATAATGACGAGATATTTATTACGAATATGCGCCATAAGGAAGCTATTATGGATGCCTATGATAGTATGCTTCAAGTTGAAGAAAGTCTTATGAATGATATGCCGGAGGATTTTTACTCCATCGATTTGATGAGTGCATATAGTTCTTTGGGTTCTATTATAGGAGAAGAAGTGGAAGAAGATTTAGTTAATGAAATATTTTCTAAATTTTGTATGGGTAAATAAATTTTGTTTGTTATAGAAAGGCATGATTATTAATATGGCTAGAACTGAAATTAGAGAGAAAGTTGATGTTTGTGTAATTGGAGCCGGTCACGCAGGTTGTGAGGCAGCTCTGGCTTGTGCAAGACTTGGATTAGAAACTGTTATATTTACCGTAAGTGTGGACAGTATTGCTTTAATGCCATGTAATCCTAATATAGGAGGTTCTTCAAAAGGGCATTTGGTTCGAGAGATAGATGCACTTGGCGGAGAGATGGGTAAAGTTATTGATCAGACATTTATTCAATCTAAAATGTTAAATAAATCAAAGGGACCTGCAGTTCATTCACTGAGAGCACAGGCTGATAAAGCTGAGTATTCAAGGGCAATGCGAAAAGTTCTTGAGAATCAGGATCACCTTACCATTAAGCAAGCTGAAGTATTTGATATCTTATCAGAAGATGTGGATAAGTCAGGTAAAAAAAGAATCATTGGTGTAAAAACTTTCACAGGGGCTATTTATGAATGTAAGGCTGTTATTTTATGTACCGGAACTTACTTAAAGGCAAGGTGTCTTTGTGGTGAGGCAATTACTTATACAGGACCTAACGGCCTTCAGTCGGCAGATCATTTGACTGAGTCTTTACATGAACTTGGTATTGAGATGCGAAGATTTAAGACAGGTACCCCTGCCAGGCTTGATAAGAAAAGTCTTGATTTTTCAGTTATGGTGGAACAGTTTGGCGATGAAAAGGTAATACCTTTTTCTTTTTCCACGAATCCGGAAGATGTACAGATAGATCAGGTTTCCTGCTGGTTAACTTATACAAATAAGAATACTCATGATATTATTAGAAATAATCTGGACCGGTCTCCAATATATGCCGGAGTCATTGAAGGTATTGGTCCTCGTTATTGTCCTTCTATTGAAGATAAAGTAGTTAAGTTTGCGGATAAAGAAAGGCATCAGGTCTTTCTGGAACCTGAGGGTGTACATACCAATGAAATGTATGTTAGTGGTATGTCCTCTTCTCTCCCTGAAGATGTGCAGCTTGCGATGTATCGTACCGTACCGGGACTTGAGAATTGTAAGATTGTAAGAAATGCTTATGCAATAGAATATGATTGTATTAATCCAAGGCAGCTATATCCTACTTTGGAGTTTAAGAACATAGAAGGTCTTTTTAGTGCAGGTCAGTTTAATGGAAGCAGCGGATATGAAGAAGCAGCGGCTCAAGGGCTGCTGGCAGGAATTAATGCATCTCTCTCGATTCAGGGCAAGGAACAGGTCATTATCGACCGTTCAGAGGCATATATTGGGGTACTCATTGATGACCTTGTAACTAAGGATAGTTTTGAACCATATCGGATGATGACTTCCAGGGCAGAATATCGATTGATTCTTCGTCAGGATAATGCTGATTTAAGACTTCGTGAAAAAGGATATCAATCAGGGTTAATTTCAGAAGAATTATTCAAACAAACACTTTTGAAAAAAGAATCCATTGATAAGGAAGTAGAACGCTTAAAAAATACTTCTGTGGGAGCTTCTAAAAAAGTACAGGAGTTTCTTATTTCAAAAGATAGTTCTGAACTTAAAACAGGATCTAATCTGGCAGAGTTATTATGCAGACCTGAGCTTTCTTATGAGCTTCTAAGTGAAATTGATGTTGATAGAAAACCTTTACCGTTAGATATCATTGAGCAGGTTGAAATAGAAATTAAATATGAAGGATATATATCACGACAGATTAAGCAGGTGGAACGTTTCAAGAAAATTGAGAAGAAATTAATACCGGCACATCTGGATTATAATGATATCAGCAGTCTGAGAATAGAAGCAAAACAAAAACTTATAGATTATAAACCAATATCGGTTGGCCAGGCATCCAGAATATCAGGAGTATCACCGGCAGATATTTCTGTATTACTTGTTTATTTGGAACATTTTAATAAGAATATAAAATAAGTATTTACTAAGGATTGGTTAGAAAAATGAAAAATTATAATATGGAACAGTTTAAAAAAGATTTATTGGAATTAGATATTCGTATAGATGAAAAACAGATGAATCAATTTATACGATATTATGAATTGTTAGTTGAGTGGAATTCATTTATGAATCTTACTGCCATAACGGATTTTGATGAGGTACTTAAGAAGCACTTTATTGATAGTCTATCAATTATTAAGGCCTTTGATATGTCACAAAACATTAAGTTAATTGATATTGGTACAGGTGCCGGATTTCCGGGTATCCCACTTAAAATTGCTTTCCCCCATTTAGAAATTACTTTACTGGACTCCTTGAATAAAAGGGTTAAATTTTTAGATGAAGTTATCCATCAATTAAGTTTGGAAAATATTAATGCTATTCATGGAAGAGCTGAGGATTCAGCGAAGGATGATAGATATAGAGAAAATTATGATATCTGTGCGTCCAGGGCAGTTGCTAACTTATCTACTCTTTCAGAATATTGCCTACCCTTCGTTAAAGAAGATGGAAGATTTATTTCTTATAAGTCAGAGAAATTAAATGAAGAGATTAATGAAGCAGCAAATGCCATTAGTATTTTAGGAGGGGAAGTAGAAGATCAGATTGATTTTACATTACCTGATTCTGATATCTATAGAAATCTTCTTATTATAAAAAAAGTAAAAGAAACTCCCCATAAATTTCCGAGGAAAGCCGGTCTTCCTGCTAAGGAGCCAATTAAATAAAAATATGCACCAAATATGTAAAAGTTTCCATTTACGTATTGTGGTGCATTCTTTTTTAATTTACAATAATATCAAAAGAACATATTAATATAATTAATAACTTTTTCAGGCATTTCCAAATGAGGAAGATGTCTTGTATATGGAATATATATATATTCTATGGCACTATTATAATATATATAGTTTTCAACAGTATTTAATATATCGTCCTCTTCTTTCCCACCGATTATATAAATACTATGATTAATTTCTTTTAATGCATGAATGATGTTGGTGTTAATATATTTACCAATATTACTTGCAAATACAAATTTAGATGAATAATCCGGATGGTGAGCGGATTCTATATAAGAAGAAATATCTTTTTCTTCTATATTTAAAGAATTGTAAAAATATTTTTCTTTGAAATTTCTTTCTATGGTAGATTTATTAACAAGTAAATTATAAATAAATGTACCGATTACAGGTAATTCAAGTAGTAGTTTAAATGCCTTAGTTTGTTTTGAAGGAATTTTGTTTGATTCATATAAATTTTGTGGGTTAATAAAAATCATCTTATTGACTACTTCGGGATCATTGTGACAAGCCATTACAGCAATTGGTACAGAATCTCCGGTTGCTATGATATCAGCTTTTTTGCCTATTATATTTTTAATAAAATCAATAGTTAGTTGTACATATAAATAATTCGTATATGTCATGTTTGGTTTATCAGATAATCCATAACCCAGTAAATCAATAGCAAACACTTCGTGATTGATTGATAAAGTATTTATAATCTTATTGAACTCATAGACAGAGCTTCCGGCTGATAAATCGTGGATGAGTAAGACTGGTGTACCGGAACCTTTCCTTATATAACGTATTTTACCGAATCTCCATTCATAATAAGAATTATCAGAACATCTAAGATAATTTTTAACAGTATAAATGGAATATTGTATTCTGTTAATAAAATGCATAACCATCGTTGTAAGACCCGATAAGATTATAATAGTTTTCAATTTATGTTTCATATTATTTTGCTTCATATAAACACCCCATTCTTAGATAGTTTATTATTATAATTGTATTACATTTAGACAGGTAATACAAATAAAAAATTATATATAAAAAATGTATTGTTGAACCTTTTATTTTTTACTTAAAACTTTCAATAATATGATATAATAGTATTTATTTGATCGGTATATAAAAGAGGAAAGATGATGTTACATGATATGTTAAATGATAATGATTATCAATATTGTCAAAAAATAGATGAAGACTCCAATTTACAAGTGAAAATGCTAAATTGTCCTAATGAAAGTAAAGATGTAATTAATAGATTACATATTCTAAATATACAAGAAAAAGAGCGGCAGCGAATTGCTAGGGATTTACATGATACTTCTCTACAGAACCTAACTCACTTAATTCATAAAATAGAACTGAGTTCTATGTATATTGATAAAGATTCTATAAAAGCAAAATTAGAACTTGCAACAGTTAATAAGAATCTTAAATCAATAATTGATGAAATTAGAAATGTTATTTTCGATCTTCGGCCAATGAATTTTTCTGAAACGAATTTAATAGAATCTATTGATTGTCTTATAGATAAATTAAGTGATAACCCTAATATAAAAATAATAACATTCGTTGAAGAATTAAATTGTGATGATCCTTTAATTCTCATGGCAATATTTAGAATAATCAAAGAATGTATGATTAATGCTTTAAAACATTCATCTGGAAATAAAATAGTATTATCGTTGAAAAATGAAAGTGATAATTATTGCTCTATTGTTATCGAAGATAATGGTAAAAGTTTTGATTATAGCAAGATTAATTGTTTTGATGGTAAAAAACATTTTGGCTTATGCATCTTAAAAGAACGAGTTGAGTATTTATCAGGCAAGCTTAATATTAATTCTAATCCAGGTATTGGAACAACTATTGAAATATTTATACCTTTATAAGTATTGATTCTATTGTAGATTATACTATGCAATTTAAATGTTAAGTCGCCAGACTTTTCAGAATGGAGATTAATATGAGTATTAAAATTATGTTGGTAGATGATCATGCATTAATAAGAGAAGGTTTAAAACAGATTTTAGAAATGGATGGTAGTTATGAAGTTGTTTCTGAAGCAAGTAATGGTGTTGAATGTTTAGAACTACTTGAAAATAATATTCCCGATATTATGTTACTTGATATTAATATGCCGACTATGGATGGTATTGAATTGCTTAAGGAAATTAAGAAGAATGACATTCCAGTTAAGGTCTTAATTTTGACAATGCATGAAGGCATCGAATATTTATTACAGGCTGTCGATATAGGAGTTGATGGATATATAATGAAGGATTCGGCATCAGCTGAACTAAGAAAAGCAATAAACTCTATAATAAAAGGGGAGAGTTATATACAAGCTAGTTTAATACCGGCGTTAAATGCAAGATTAATTAACAGAGATTATGATAAAGATAAAGTAGATGCTCTTACAAAACGAGAACTAGAAGTATTGGTACAAGTAGCAAATGGAATGTTTAATAAGGAAATAGCGGATATCTTAAATATTAGCGAAAGGACTGTTAAAAATCACATTTCTAATATATTTAGGAAAATTGATGTAAGTGATAGAACACAAGCGGCTGTATTTGCTATAAAAAATAATTTGGTTAGAATATTTTAATTATTATAATTATATCACTCTTATGTTTCACGTGAAACATAAGGGTGTTTTTTAATACAATTCAATATGTAGTGTTTCACGTGAAACATATAGGTCTATATGTAGTGAAAATGGTGTGAAACATTTAAAAAACACCTATTATATGATGTGAAACAAAAAACATATGGATTCTATATATATTTAATGATATAATCTTATAAGGATGAATTTTTCAAGAGACATTCTAGAAAAAGAAAGGTGAGTAATTAAATAATATGGGAAGAACTATTGCGATTGCAAATCAAAAAGGTGGAGTTGGTAAAACAACTACATCTATTAATTTGTCTGCGTCACTAGCAGCGAAAGGAAAAAAAATATTAGTCATAGATACGGATCCTCAAGGAAATACAACCAGTGGATTTGGTATAGATAAAAACAATTTAGATAATACAGTTTATGAATTAATATTAGGAGAATGTTCAATACAAGAATGTATTATAAAAGACATTATTCAGAACGTATCCATTATTCCATCAAATGTAAACTTAGCAGCTACCGAAATAGAATTAATAGGAGTTGATAAGAAAGAATTTATATTAAGGAATGAAGTAGATTGGATTAAAGATCAATATGATTTTATTATAATTGATTGTCCTCCATCACTGAACATGTTAACTATTAATGCAATGACAACAGCAGATACGGTTTTAGTTCCAATTCAATGTGAATATTATGCTTTAGAGGGACTTAGTCAATTAATACATACTGTAAATCTTGTTAGAGAACGATTAAATCCTGATTTAGATATAGAGGGTATTGTTTTTACAATGTATGATTCAAGGACAAATCTTTCTATGCAAGTAGTAGAAAATGTTAAAAGTCATCTTAATCATAAGATATATGAGACAGTGATTCCAAGAAACATTCGTCTGGCTGAAGCACCAAGTTATGGTATGCCTATTAGCGAGTATGACCCTAAGTCAGCTGGAGCTGAAGCATATTTATTACTAGCAGAAGAAGTAATTAAAAGAAAGGATGTATAGAAATATGGCGGCAAGAGGATTAGGTAAAGGACTTGATGCACTGATACCAAAAACAATTGATATTAATAGTAGTTCATCTACCAAAAAAGGTACTTCCGAAGGTAACGATTATGAAAAAGGTAACGAATCATTAGTAAAAATAACAATGGTTGAACCTAATAGGGAACAGCCTAGAAAGAATTTTGATGAAGATGCCTTGTTAGAGCTTGCAGAATCCATTAAACAGTTTGGATTATTACAGCCAATTCTTGTTCAAGATAGAAAATCATACTATGAAATTATCGCCGGTGAAAGAAGATGGCGAGCTGCTAAAATAGCCGGACTTAAGGAAGTTCCAGTAATTATTAAGAATTTAACGGATCAAGAAATTGTTGAAATATCTCTGATTGAAAATATACAGCGTGAAGATCTCAATCCAATAGAAGAAGCGTTAGCTTTTAAAAGGCTATTAACTGAATTTAGTTTAAAACAAGATGAAGTGGCAGAGAGAGTTTCCAAAAGTAGAACCGCTGTTACAAATTCTATAAGATTACTAAAGCTTTGTGATGAAGTACAACAAATGGTAATCAACGATATGATTACAACCGGACATGCTAGGGCACTTATTACAATAGAAGATACTGAGCAGCAGTATACAATTGCACAGAAGATTTTTGATGAGAAGTTAAACGTTCGTGATGTTGAAAAATTAGTAAAGAATCTAAATAAACCTGTTAAAGAAAAGAAAATTATTGAAACAGATAAAACGTTAGAAATAATATATAATGATATGCAAGAAAAGTTAAAACAAGCTCTTGGTACTAAAGTTTCTATATCTTCAAAAGGAGCTGGTTCCGGAAAGATAGAAATAGAATTCTATAGCCATGACGACTTGGAAAAAATTTCAGATAAACTAACGCACAATTAAATGTTAATATATAATAGTTGTTATAATAAATTTAGTTTTGTAATTACAGTAGGAGGAAATTGTGAATAGCGAAATATTAAACTACATGGGATTAGGCAATTTAGATATCGGATATCTTTTTATAGGAATGGCAATATTTATTCTTATACTAATGATATTAATAATTATTCAAATAGTTAAAACTTCAAAACTAAAAAAGAGATATTCTAAGTTTATGCAGGGAAAAGATGCTAAAAGCTTGGAAAATGATATAGTTGGTTTATATGAAGATAATAAATTTATCAAAGCATCAAGTGAAAAAAATAAAAAAGATATTAGGAATCTATATAAAAAATTAGAGTCCACATTCCAAAAAATAGGTATTGTTAAATATGATGCATTTAGACAAATGGGTGGACAACTAAGTTTTAGCCTTGCATTATTAGATGAAAATGATAATGGATTTATTTTAAATTCTGTTCACAGTACAGAAGGTTGTTATTCCTATACAAAAGAAATAGTAAACGGATTGTGTGCTATTACATTAGGAGATGAAGAAAAACAAGCTCTGGATATGGCAATGGGAATAGATGATTAATAAAGCATGTTATGGAAGGGCATGATTGTAGTATGAGAATATGTAAGATTGATGAGTTATTCGGAGGAGAGATATTAGGCAGTGATGTGATGGCCTCAGATTACCAGGTCTTATTAGCAAAAGGAACTATTATAAAAAATGAATATATTGAGAAGTTAAAAGAATTAGGTATAGTCAAAGTTTACATTCAAGACGATATTGATACTGAAGAAGTTGTAGTATTGAAAGAAGAAATTGAGGAAAATTTCAAAGATATCGTAAAAAATGTGATTGAAAAACATACCTATTGTCACAGTGATGAATTAGTTGAACTAACTAAAACCGCTGATAATATTTTCTTAAGTCTTTTGGATCAAGAAGAGGTCGTTGAAAAGATATACGATATTAAGGAAAGAAGTTGTGATATTTACGAACATTCTATCAATGTTTGTGCCTTGGCAATACTTACAGCCCTTAAGATGAAAATACCACACCATACAATACATGATATTGGTGTCTCCTCTCTTTTACATGATTTGGGATTAAGATATTTAACTTTTGATTATAAGAATCAATCGCTTGAAAGATTAACAAATATGGAAATGGCAGAATACAAAAAACATCCTGTTTACGGATATTCTGTATTGAAAAACGAATCTTGGATTTCAGATATCAGCAAAAATATAATTCTATATCACCACGAACATATTGATGGTTCGGGATATCCTCTTAGAGCTAATGACATTTCAATTGAGGCAAGGATAGTAAGTGTTTGTGATACATTTGATGAAATGATATGCGGAATCAGTTGTGAAGGGGTTAAAGTGCATGAGGCAATTGAACACCTAAAAGCGAATAGAGATATTTTATATGATGGTTCCGTGGTAGATGCATTTTTAGGACTGGCAGCTGTATATCCCGCAGGTTCTTATATACGTACCAATGAAGGTGAAGTGGGGATAGTTATAAGACAAAATAATAATTTTCCCGATAGACCATTTATTAAACTCTTATATGACAAAAGAGGAGAAATCGTTCAAAAAGATATTATCATTGATTTATCGGTAGAAGAAAATATTTTTATTAAAGATGTTTTAGAAAATATAATGAGAGAATAGGAGTAGTATAATGATTGATATTAAATATTTAAGAGAAAATCCAGAGATAGTAAAAGAAAATATAAGAAAGAAATTCCAAGACAGTAAGCTTGAGTTAGTTGATGAAGTAATTTCTCTTGATGCTGAAAACAGAAAGACACAGCAAGAAGCGGATGACTTAAGAGCAAGTCGTAACAAGATTTCTAAAGAAATCGGTGGATTAATGGCTCAGGGTAAGAAAGAAGAGGCAGAAGCTAAAAAAGCGGAAGTAGCAGCCGGAGCAAAACGCCTTGCAGAACTGGAAGAAATAGAAAGAAATTTGGAAGAAAGCATTACAAAAATAATGATGACAATTCCTAATATTATTGATCCAACTGTTCCGATTGGAAAAGATGATACGGAGAATGTTGAAGTTAAGAAATACGGCGAACCAATTGTTCCTGATTATGAAGTTCCTTATCATACGGAAATTATGGAAAAGTTTAATGGTATTGATCTTGATAGTGCAAGAAAAGTTGCCGGAAATGGTTTCTATTATCTTATGGGTGACATTGCCAGATTACACTCCGCAGTTATTTCATATGCACGTGACTTTATGATTGATAGAGGTTTCACGTATTGCATTCCTCCTTTTATGATAAGAAGCAATGTAGTTACAGGTGTTATGAGTTTCGCAGAGATGGAAGCGATGATGTATAAAATAGAGGGAGAAGACCTATACTTAATCGGAACATCAGAGCATTCTATGATTGGTAAATTTATAGACACTATCGTAGACGAAGAAAATCTGCCTCAAACTCTTACCAGCTACTCTCCTTGTTTTAGAAAAGAAAAGGGAGCGCATGGCTTGGAAGAGAGAGGGGTATATCGTATCCATCAATTTGAAAAGCAAGAAATGGTAGTAGTCTGCAAGCCAGAAGATTCTCCGATGTGGTTTGATAAATTATGGCAGAATACCGTAGATTTATTCAGAACTTTGGATATTCCGGTTAGGACGCTTGAATGTTGTTCTGGTGATTTGGCCGATCTTAAAGTAAAATCTTTTGATGTGGAAGCATGGTCTCCAAGACAGAAAAAATATTTTGAGGTAGGAAGTTGCTCTAATTTAGGAGATGCACAAGCCAGAAGATTAAAAATTCGTGTAAATGGTGAAAGCGGAAAGTACTTTGCGCATACATTAAATAATACAGTAGTTGCTCCCCCAAGAATGCTCATCGCATTTTTAGAAAATAATTTACAGGCAGACGGATCTGTAAGGATACCTGAAGTGCTAAGGCCATATATGGGTGGGCAAGAAATAATAAATTAAGATTTCTTAGTAAAGGAAATTAGAAGAGAGGTGAAATCTTTGCATAAGTATTTAAGAGCGGTAGGTTTCAGCAGTTTAAAAGATAAAAAAGAATTACAAAAAATAATAATTGATATCATAATTAATGCAAAAGAACGAGCTTATACATCAACGGGGAAAGATATTATTTTGGCAGAATTTCGCAAAGATTTTGCCGATGGTGTTGGAATAGCTGTCTGCGGGGAATTTGACTCGGAAGACAAATTTTCTTATGAATATTATTATCCTTATTTAAGAGGAAATGGGATCACTTCCGAAGAAGATGTTTCCGTTGAACGCCACGCAAGTACAGAATCATACGCAGGCATATGTGATGATATTAAAGTTGGAGTATCACTTATCTTCTATTTGCAGAATATGATTCCCTATGTTAGGGCACAGAGCAATAACAATCTGCCAATACGCGGAACAACACTTACCCTGTCAGGTCTTTCATTAAAAGGCAAGGTTATGATGCCAATTATTAAAGATGAAAAAGATAAACTTATTATACAAAAGGTTTCTAATAACAGAAATACCTTAATTGCTGCAGCGAGAAAAGGTGATGAGGATGCCATTGAAAGTCTGACTTTAGATGATATGGATACTTACAGCAGTATATCTAAGAAAATACAAAAGGAAGACGTATTTACTTTGGTTGACACATATTTTATGCCCTATGGTGTAGAATGTGATCAATATTCTGTATTGGGTGAAATTGTAGAATGCAATAAGGTAACGAACAGGTTAACCGGTGAAGAAATATATAGAATGACAATTAGCTGTAATGATTTATTATTCGATATTTGTATTAACGCAGAAGATGTATACGGAGAGCCTATTGTAGGCAGAAGATTTAAGGGTACCATCTGGATGCAGGGTTATATTAATTATCCGGATTGAATATGATATTAAATAGAAAAGGATGGTTGTCAGAGTTATTTTGTTATGGTAGAATAATTCGGTAGCGATTCTTTTTTATTATATGAGTTCCCTTAGTAAAATGGATATTACGAATCCCTCCTAAGGTTCAACCATGGTTATACCCTAAGGAATGAAAAAGGGTAAAGGTTTGGAGTTCGAATCCATCCAGAAACCGAAGAAGGTCAAAATAAGAAATAGAGATAATTCGTCACGAAAGTGATTGGATTCATAGAGATGGTCGCCGAGGTCAAAAGGTTTGAAAGCCTTAAAAATCGGCATTTGTTCCCGTAGTTAAATGGATATAACAAGCGCCTCCTAAGCACTAGTTATGGGTTCGATTCCCGTCGGGAACATTCATTTTAGCAGTAGTGATTGATCGAAATCATTGCTGTTTTTTGTTTGCGCGCCATGGGCGCGCTCTAAGGGGTGAAAGTCCCCAACATGCCC
>CAYXCV010000057.1:0-15744 GCA_964463365.1 uncultured Kineothrix sp. | reverse complement strand
CCAGCGTATCATATCATAATCAGGCGTATTTAGCAACTTCTGCTCTTATATATTTTGCTCTTAATCTTCTGCAAACATCGGGGTTGACAGATAACGATCTCCGGAATCCGGAAGTAAAACCACTATCGTTTTCTTCGCATTTTCAGGTCTTTTTGCCAGTTCTACAGCTGCGATAATTGCTGCACCGGAAGAGATTCCTACTAAAATTCCTTCTTTTACTGCAATTTCTTTTCCTGCTGCAAAAGCATCTTCATTTTTAACCTTAATAACCTCATCATATATTTGGGTATTTAAAACGGTAGGTACAAAGCCCGCGCCGATTCCCTGTATCTTATGAGGACCCGGTTTACCGCCGGAAAGTACCGGAGATGACTCAGGTTCTACCGCAATAATTTTAATATTAGGATTTTTTGACTTTAAATATGCTCCTACACCGGTTATGGTACCGCCTGTTCCGACTCCCGAAACAAATATATCTATTTTTCCTTCCGTATCATTCCATATTTCAGGTCCGGTTGTGGCTGCATGGATAGCCGGATTGGATGGATTATCGAATTGACCAAGAATCACCGCACCCGGAATAGAATCTCTTAATTCCTCCGCTTTTGCAATGGCTCCTTTCATCCCCTTTGCACCTTCTGTCAGCACTAACTCCGCTCCATATGCTTTTAACAGATTTCTTCTTTCCACGCTCATCGTATCAGGAAGAGTCAGTATTGCACGGTATCCTCTTGCTGCTGCTACAGATGCAAGACCGATTCCTGTATTACCCGATGTGGGTTCAATAATTGTTGCATCTTCTTTTAAGATACCTTTCTTCTCCGCATCCTCAATCATAGCAAGTGCGATTCTGTCCTTCACGCTTCCTGCGGGATTTAAGTATTCCAATTTAGCCAGAATTGTTACATCTTCCAATCCTGCTGATTTGGTATAGTTTTGTACGTTTAATAGTGGAGTGTTACCAATTAATTCTGTTGCACTGTTTTTAATATTTGACATATGACTATCTCCTTTTCAATTCCTACTTACTCGATAGGTTTATTATGATTTAAATATTACTACTCAAAATGCATTCTGTCAATAGACTTTTTTAATTATTTTATAATCTTTTAAATTCAGGTTGTTCAACGCTCTCCCATTTGTTATAATTTTGATATCGTTTCTAATAAATAGAAAGTTAAATGAGGTGTATATATGAAGAAAAAGGTAGTAGTATCTCTCGGGCATCAGGCTCTTGGCTATACCACTCTGGAGCAATGGGATGCTGTAAAAATAACAGCCAAAGCACTGGCTGATTTGGTAGAAGCTGATTATCAGCTGACGATTACACACAGCAACGGACCACAGGTAAGTATGATACATAAAGCAATGACAGAACTCCGTCGTGTCTATACTGACTATACACCGGCTCCTATGTGCGTATGCTCTGCCATGAGCCAGGGGTATGTAGGATATGATATACAGAATTCACTGCGGGCAGAACTCTTAAGCCGTGGAATCTCCAAAACTGTAAGTACCATATTAACTCAGGTTACCGTAGACCCATATGATGAAGCTTTTTATGAACCTGATAAGCTAATCGGACGTTATATGTCTAAAGAAGATGCAGAAATTGAATTAAATAAAGGAAACTATGTTAGAGAGGAAGAAGGAAAAGGATTCCGAAGGATAGTTGCTGCTCCTCAGCCCATTGATATTGTAGAAATCGAGGCTATACGCACTCTTTCGGAAGCGGATCAGATTGTCATCGCATGTGGTGGCGGCGGAATACCTGTAATCGAGCAGAACAATGCGCTAAAAGGTGCCTCCGCTGTAATCGAAAAGGATTCCATAGCCGGAAAGCTGGCCAAAGATCTAAGTGCCGATCAACTCATAATATTGACAGGCGTATCTTGTGTATATAAAGATTTCGAAACAGATAAGCAGGAAGCTCTTTCTCATCTTACGGTATCCGAAGCCGAAGAACTTATGAGAAACAAACAGTTTGGCAAAGGGGATATGCTCCCTAAAATCGAAGCTGCTGTCACCTACTTAAACGCATGCCCCACAGGCAGCGTCTTAATAACTTCTATTGATAAGGTGAACGATGCCATCAGGGGGAAAGCCGGCACTATTATCTCTGCTTAGAAATATATTTTAATTAGCAGAACGACGCCGGACAGCACCAGTTTATCAATACCAGCGGTGGTTTTTTACTGTGAATATAAAAATTAGGAGCCTGTACTGCAGACTCCTAATTTTTCACTAAATTAATTCCTCTTTAACCTTTAAGCAACTTTTCTGCTTCCAATTCTGAAATATCAAGTTTTTCTTGAAGAATTTTTATAACAGATTTTAGATCTATGCCTTTTCTAAGCATTTCCTTGCCCATTTCTTTGCCCATTTCAACATTTGCCTCTTTTGCTGCCTCTTTTGCTGCCTCTTTTACATAATCTTCTAATAGTGTACTCATAATATTCACTCCTTCCTTAGATTCCTTGAAGTACATAGTTCTTTCTGACAGTTTTGGGAATTTTTGATTAATGCCTTGTGAATCCACAAAGTATTTCATCATTTCTGCTAAAACCGTCCCATCATCAATGGTAGCGTTAATATACACTTCATGTAAACCATTGTCTACTACAACGCCGGTCTCCCTGATGACAGAATCTATATGATATATCGTCTTATCATTTGCAAACATATCAAATTTTGATATGTAGATGATATATACATCAGGAATATCTTTGAATTTATCCCCAGGGGAAGTAATATTCGCGGTAATGCTGGAAGCATTATACCTTACTCTCCGTAGATGATCATCATTATTTGCTTTCTGTACTTCAATGTTGAAGTAATTTCCGTTTCCATTGACGCATAGTGCATCCAACCGAACGGAACGTCCTTGTAAATTTTTAATGGAATTCTGAGGTATCACATGAACAACCGTTAAATCATTATCATCAAGCATAATTCGAAGCATTTCTTCACATACACTTGGATCTTCGGCTATTTTCTCAAATAATCCATCATCCATTACATTTAAGGATTCAATAATTCTTTTGCTTTTTTCTAAATCTTTCATAAATTCTCCTATCTTTAGTTTATCTTATTACATCAAATTTATCAATGTTCCAATGCAACTTAATCAATATTAATATTCCAAAATTCATGCAATTTTACACCTTATACTGCCCGAAGAGACTAGGTACCATAAAGTAATGAAAGAGTCCTTATCATACCGTCTGCTGGAAACGGTAATGATTTACAAAAAAGTGGGGGAAATCCAATCTTTGAGTAAAGAGAAATGAAATAATAGAATGTGGGGGAGTCGGGAAATACCCAATTTCCCCCTCTTTGCTGTTTATTTACTTCCTGCTGATAAAGCAGTAATAAGTGCTCCTATGATAATACAAAAATCTGATATATTAAATACGATATTTCTCAGCCACTTCCATTTTACATTAAAACTGACATAATCTACCACATACTTTCTCTTTAGCCTGTCATAAGTGTTGCTGAAAGCTCCTCCCAGCAATAGGGACAGTCCTAATTTCAGTGGTATATTCCCTTTCGTACCCAAGGTTACAATAAAAAACAGCGTAAGCAGAAATGTAAGAACAAGGGAAACTCCCGCTACTATAGATTGCTTTTTCTCACCCACATTTAAAAAGGCGCCTTTGTTATGATGCTTACGAAGCCTGATAAAACCACCGGGCAATTTCTTTTCGCCTTCTTCTGTCAATGTCTGTTCCATATGGTTTTTTATCAGTAAATCTATAATAAAAATAGTTATTATAACACTTATGTAAATCATATTTATAACCGTACCTTTCCATAACCTCATAACGTGCAATATTTGTGCCTGCGGCACAAACGATCAATGCGAAGAATGCGTCCTCTGCATTCTTCCGCGTGAGATTTAGATATTCTTAGGTGACGTTCTTTGGCACCTTAGAATTTCTTCTCACGCTATTCACGCTAATCGCCAGAAGTCCTTGCTATAATCTGAAATGCCCGGGCCACGTCCAGCCTGCCGTACCCCCATGATCGATTAGGATAAATAAGCTCTGTATTTCTTACAGCTCCTCTGATAAAATATGTTTTAATCTCACGGCTTTGAGCCAGCGGCTCGTTCCCTTCAATGACCGCCCACTGCATTACCTGGGCGCTACCTCCGGCAGTAATTGCTGCCGATATGCTGGAGCCACTGCGTTTACCCAGAATCGTTGAAACATCTACACCCGGTGCCGCAAAGTCAGGCTTAATGGTTTCATCTCTTGCGAAACCTCTGCCGGACTCTAAGTAAAAGCTATTGTTGCTGTCATTATAGGTAGACGGCGTTATGAGATACTCTGCCAGTGAGGGCTCTGTTAAAGTAATATAGGGGGTGGAACGTAAAAAATATGTCTCTGCCTGCATAAATTGTGTAATAGGCAGCCACATATTAATAGAAGAATAATCGCTGTCCCCTCTGACGATAATCGTAAATGTCCATACTCCCGGTGTGGGATTAATGAAACGAAATATCACCAGCTCTTCTCCCGAGCCTTGTTCCACAAGGATATGGGCGATAGAAATTCTCGTCCTCTCATAAATAAAAGAAAAATTCCTTGTTTCTCTGGCTCTGAAATCAATTGGTGAAATAATCTCTCCCCCCGGTGAACGTATGGATACACGAATGGTATTAGGAACGCTGCCCCACAATTCCATTAAGAATCCGGGCTCCGTATCACCTACCCGTAATTCCACCGTTTCTACGGTCTCTTCGCCTCTCATTGTTATAATGCTGTTGAAATGATGACCTGCATTTCCTTCGTTTCCGCCGCATACAACCACTGCACGATTTCTTTTATCAGCAATCCTGTTTAAATACTGTGATAAAATAGAATTGCCTGCGTGGTCTCCCCAATTGGTTCCCAGACCAATGCATATCACTACCGGTCGTTCTCCTACTCTTGTAAAACCATCAATGTATTTGGCAGCCATGCCGATATCAGCCTCCGAATACGCAGGTACTCCATCCGGAATAATAAAATAATCTCGTAAATATTGTTTTGCTTCTCTGCATTTTATAATAACGATATCCGCATCCGGTGCCGCACCTACAAAAGTTGTTCCCTCGTCAATACTGCTTCCTGCGGCAACACTTGCCATTGCTGTTCCGTGTCCGTTGGTATCGGTGGAGGGAACTATTTCCATGGGATTGTCACTGCGTAGGGCTTCGTTTATCTGCGCATTGGTGTATTCTGTGCCATAAGAAAAACCAGCCGGCGGCGTTCCATCTTGAATGGTCTGATCCCATATCGCAAGTATTCTGGAGCTTCCGTCTTCTCTCCGAAAGACATCCAGATCGTACTGAATTCCCGTATCTATAAAGCCAATGACAACGCCTCTGCCGGTCAGGGACAGCGGTGGTCTTTGCAACTGCAATATCCCTGATCTGATCAGGCTTACGGGATCATAAACTTCCTCGCCCTGAGACGGAACTACAGGTGTTTCCTGCATCAGTCCATATAACTTAGGGAGAGAATTGTACGTAAAGGTTGTAACACTAATGGGTTGAACAAGCTCTCTTTGTACATATACTATTACAAATTGTTCATCGATGACTTCATAGCAAAACCCTGCAAATTCTTCTTCCTCACCTGTAAAGGTATAGTCTAACAGGATTTCGGCATAATCATCGGATAATATCTGCTCTCTACAAGGCATAAACTTACTCTTTGATTTTTTTATAGTATATGAGTTATTGATTTATAATATTAAGATTATCCGGCAATTCTATACTATTATTACGAATATCAATAATAGGACCTCCGGTACCTTCAATATATTCTCTGGTAATAATCACTCTTCCTATATTATCATCCTTCGGTATCTCATACATGATATCCAGCATAAATTCTTCGATGATAGCACGAAGAGCTCTTGCCCCTGTAGTCTTTTCAATTGCTTTTTCTGCAATTGCCTCCAGAGCACCTTCATCAAACTCCAGCCTCACCTCATCTAATTCCAACAGCTTCTGATACTGTTTTAATATCGCGTTTTTTGGTTCTTCCAGAATCTTAATCATCATATCCTTGGTCAGTCCTTCCAATGTACATATGATAGGAAGACGACCAATAAACTCCGGAATCATACCAAATTTCTTAATATCTTCTACTGTTACTTTACTTAGAATATTTTTATCTTTATCATATTTATCTTTAAGTTGTGCACCGTATCCTATTGATGTTCCTTTATTGAGACGCTGTTTTATAATCTCTTCCATATCCGGGAATGCACCGCCGCATATAAATAAGATATTTTTTGTATTAATTGTAGTAAGAGGAACCATGGCGTTTTTGCTGTTAGCACCTACCGGCACCTCCACCTCTGAGCCTTCCAGGAGTTTTAACATTCCCTGCTGAACTGATTCGCCGCTGACATCTCTGGATGTGGTATTTTTCTTCTTAGCTATCTTATCGATTTCATCTATGAAAATAATACCCCGTTCTGCCCGTTCCACATCATTATCTGCGGAAGCAAGAAGCTTGGATACAACACTTTCAATATCATCGCCGATATACCCGGCTTCTGTCAGTGAGGTTGCATCTGTAATAGCAAGGGGCACATCTAAAAGCCTTGCCAGTGTTTTTACCAAATATGTTTTACCGCTTCCGGTAGGACCCACCATTAAAATATTGGATTTTTCAATTTCTATCTCATCCATCGTACCGGTGGCAACACGTTTGTAGTGATTATACACTGCTACTGCAATTATTTTCTTTGCTTGATTTTGTCCCACTACGTACTCATCCAATTGAGCTTTTATCTTATGAGGCGGGGGAATATTTTTAATATCCAGCAGAGGCTTATCCTTGGGTTTCTTTTTCTTTAACTTCTGTTTGTTTGGAATGCCTCCGTCTCCCTGTAAGTCCGCCAAATTGACAAAGCTTATATTCGGAATACCCTTCCCTTTATTCAGCTTATTCAATTCATCATTTAAATTAGGATTATTTAACATTCCCTGATAATCAAACTGGCTGACCGTATCCATTGTTTTATGCATGCAATCATTACATACGGATATGTGATTTGGAAGTTTAAACATCTTACCTGTTTTACTTTCCGGTCTACGACAGATAAAGCAAACATCTTCGTATTCACTTTCTTTGTCATTCTCTTTTTCTTTATATGGAGTTATTTCTTCTTCTTTATTTTCTATGTTATTTTCTTTTAATTCTTCCTTATCTTCTTCGTGATCAGAATTAAAGCTTTCATAGTCCTTCATTCATTTCCTCGTTTCCGTGCTGCTTACACATTTTTATGCTTCCAGTACCAAACTTAATTATACGGCATCGTGAAATGTTGCACAAGTTAACATTTTCTAAATTGTTTCTATTCAAAAAATAAATTACTTATATAACATAAAAGCGGTTATCTGATGACAACCGCTTAATACTTAATATCTAACATATTAATTTATTTTTATTTGTTCACATTATCGTAATCCTTAAACTTTGTTCCCAGAGTCAAGGTGACTGTCTTGCTTTCCCATCCCAGTGGGCTTCCCTGCATAATGGTTACCTCCACAGTATCCCCTGCAGAATAATATTGCAGCACCCTTAATAAATCTTCTGTACTCGAAATGTTATTGCCGTCAAATTTCGTAATGATATTGCCTTTTACGATACCCGCAGCCTCCGCTGCCGTGTCTTCAAAAACCTGTGATACATAGACACCCTTAGGCATGCCATATGCTTCTGCCATCTCATCCACAACAGTGAGTTGGGAAATGCCCAGATAGCCTTTATTTTCCTCAGATACCTTTACTCTTGTTTCTTTTAACATCAAATCTTCCATAATTGGCTTAGCTGCTGATATTGGGATGGCATATCCCATACCTTCCACTACAGAACCACCAATCTTATTGGAATTGATACCAACCACTTCCCCTTTAAGGTTAAGCAGGGCACCACCGGAATTACCTGGATTAATCGCTGCATCCGTCTGGATAAAAGACGCATCTGAGTTACTATTTCCCTCTGTAAGGCTAATAGTACGATCAAGTGCACTTATGACACCTACGGTAACAGATTGACCGTATCCCAGTGCATTGCCAATAGCTATAGCTGGTTCACCTACTGACAGACTGTCGGAATCTCCCAGGGTTGCTATGGCAATCGCATCTTTCGTTGCCAAGCTGATATCGTCTAAGGATACCGCAATAACCGCTAAATCCATACTGGAATCAGAGCCTTTCATCTGAGCCTCTGCCTCGCTCCCATCCACAAACTGAACCGAAATTTTATTTGTGTCCTGGACCACATGATAATTAGTTACAAGAACTAACTCCGTGTCACTTTCACCTACAATAATTCCTGAGCCTACTGTTGTTGCGGGGCCTTCTAAGACCTGTCCGAAATAATTCATCATAGTCTCTGTATAAGTGTTATTGATGGATACGATTGAAGGCATCACTTCTGTCACTACATCACTTACATCTGTAACTACTGTAGTAATATTTCCCGTATTATCAATAATTCCATTAGAATTCTGAGTCGCCTCTGCCAAATCATCAGCTATTTCATTCGTCTGCTTTATAGTATCTATATTGTCAGATGTGGTCAGTGACTCTCTGGGATTTAGAAATGCGGTGGCTGAATCCACTGCAAAGAATCCTAAACCCGCACATAAACCAAAAAAGAGTCCTAAACTAACTGCAACAAGCACCTTTTTAAAATATCCGCCTCCGCTTTTTGCTTTTTTCTCTTTCATAGGTGGTTTCCCTGCACCATTTCCTGCTTGATAGCTGCTTCCGGAATAATAGTTACCTCCGGTATTAGCGGCATTGCCATAATTCCCACCATATTGATAACTGCTGCCGTAAGCAGAAGTATTTGCTGTATTATTATAACCACTTGACTTTACTTCTTTTGCAGTACTATCAATGATATCTTTACTTGTATTATAGTCGTTGGGATAATTATTTTCGTACATACTGATTACCTCGCTTTCTTTTATCTTATCTTAGTATTCAGTATATTCGTGAAATGTGTTCTTTTTGTGACAAAATTATGGGCATTTTGTTAAAAAAATCTTTTATCCTTTTCCCAATATTCTTTATTCATAGTACACTTTTTAATCATATCTCTTGACAGCCTTTTATAGCGTTTTCCTAGGAAAAAACCTGCATATCTGCACAGACTGTTTATGTATAGTTCCGGAATCAATCTCTTGCGGTTTATATTCCATAGATGCGCCGTTGCTTTTTTTATCATCGATATTCCTTCTTTTTCGGATGCAACCGCATTGAATATTTCAGGATAATCAGCTTGTGATACACCTAAATCAAAGTTCCTATGAAATTGCTGAGTTCCTGTGTAGTTATGGGAATGTATGACTTGTGCCTCTGCTGCATAAGCAATTTTATATCCTGCCATTACAGCTTTGGCCGCATAGACCATATCTTCATTAAAAATAATATGTCTGGGAAATCCATCCAGAGAATCGAAGATATCTCTATGATAAGCAGCGCATACATTTGAACAAAAATAAGTTTTAATTCCCAACCTGTCAATATCCCCTGCTGACTTTATCATACTCTTATCCGGATAGTTGAATTTCCTTGTGAACCGTTCCATTTCATTACAGTCATTTGTCGGTAATTGTCTCGCATATGAAACTGCCACTTTCTCATTATCCAATGCTTTTAACAGGTTTTCAATCAGATACTCATTATCCGGCACTGCATCCTGAGTCATCATAACAAAGATAGGAGCCTGGGATTTTTTCACACCAATGTTTCTGGTTAACCCGTGATCAAATTCTTTCTTCGATATATGAGATACCATTATATTATGATCTTTTTTATAAAATGAAGATCCGTAAATTAACCGATCAAAATATTTTTGTTCCGTGTTTATAATAATTATTTTATTTATTGGTACTGATTGCTGTTCCAGCTTTTCAATCAGTGTAAAAAATGTTTTATCCGGTTTATAAGTCGGAATAATGACATCAATCTCTCTCAATATACTTTCACATCTCCCACCATATAGATTTTGTATCTACAAACCTTAAAAGGACCTGATTCAGGTCCTTTTATTAAATTATTAAATTCTATTTACTTCACATATTTACTTGTATCACTTTTAATTTTTTCGCTATAGGTCTGAACTTCCGAGGAAGCAGTATAGCTTTCATTAAATAGAAATTCGTGCAGCCACTCTACATTACTTTCCAAACTTAATGGTATTACACAGCTTCCCTTAGAACCGATGGTTCCTGTTGTTCTTTGCTGCTCATTCGGGAATCCCGCCTGCTCCGTGATATTATATTTACTGATATTTCCTAACAGTTCAATAATTTCTGTTAAATCAAGGGAAGTATAAATTTCATTAAACACGTCATTGGCAATGGTATTCAGTGTTGCTGGTGAGGCGGTTTTTGCCTTATCTGCTACTGCCATTAAGACCTCTCGCTGACGCTCAGCACGTTTGAAATCATCGCCGGCAGTGTAACGGATACGACAATATGCTGTTGCCTGAAGACCGTTAAGCTGTTGGTAGCCTGTGCTTGTCACTTCATTGTAAGGACGTTTCAAATCCTCTGCCATAGTAAACTGATAACTATTTAAATGATGTATTTCAGTTTTGTCTACGTCTACCATAATGCCGCCAAGAGCATCTATCGTATCGGTAAGACCTGCAAACCCAACCGTAACAAAGTCAGTTATGTTCATATCCATATTCATATTCAGCATATTGATTGCCATCTGAGGACCGCCTTTTGCATAGGCAGCATTACATTTATTGTAACTATCATTACTTAAGTTAAGATAAGTATCACGATATACGGAAACAAGCTTACAATCTCCGGAATCCAGATTGATAGATGCAATCATAATTGTATCGCTTCGGGTATTTTTGGTAAGTGCACCTGTTGTAGAATCTACACCAAATAAGGCAATGTTACGGTAGCCTTTCATATTTGTTGTCTCTTCTCGTTCCTTCACCTCATCATTAATAACAAGAGTATCTGCATTTAATTCAACTTTACCAACCTTTTCACCTTTAAGTACTCCATATAGGACTACTACCATAATAAGCAGTATAAATATTTCTACAATAAACAGAATTATTTTTTTTCTCTTCTTCTTTTCTTTCTCTTTAGCCGACATCTTATTGTTCTTAACTTTTTTAGAAGTCTGATTATCATAGTCTCTGTTTTTCTTTGATTTTGTAGCCATTTTGTTCTCCCTTATCTTCTTGCAATCTTAATAAGCATTTTTATTGATAAAACCTTTAAAAATAGTTAAAAAAATTATTTTAATATCCAGACCCAAGGTCCAATTTTCTATATAAAATATATCATATTCGATACGTCTTCTTATGGAAGTATCCCCTCTATATCCGTTAATCTGTGCCCATCCGGTCAGACCCGGACGCACCTGATGCTTAATCATGTACCTGGGGATTTCTTCTCTGAATTTCTCAACAAATAGAGGTCGTTCCGGTCTGGGACCTACCAGACTCATCTCTCCAACAAGTATATTAAAAAGCTGAGGCAGCTCATCAATGCTTGTCTTTCTCAAAAACTTTCCGATTCTTGTGACCCGGGGATCGTCCTTTACCGTCCATGCTTTTTGCTCCTGAGACGGTTTTTGTAATTCCATCGTACGAAATTTGTACATTTTAAATGGTCTGTTGTGTAATCCGACTCTCTCCTGTTGAAAAATCACAGGACCACGGCTTGTGCATTTAATTAAAAAGGTAACAAGCAGCATAATCGGAGAAAATAGAATAATTCCGCACAAAGCACCTATCACATCTATCGCCCGCTTTGCTACCCAGTTTAACGTATTGGTTAGCGGAACATATCTAATATTAATAACAGGCAGTCCCATCAAGTCCTCTGTATATGGTCTGCTTGGCACCAGGCTGTTATAGTCCGGAATAAACTTAGTATGAACACCGGACTTTTCGCACAAATCCACAATGATTTCCAGTCTGTTATAATCTTCAAGCGCCAAAGTAACCGCTATTTCATCTAATTTGTTCTCAGGTAAAATATAGAGCAAATTATCAATTCTTCCTAAAACTTTTACGCCTTTATACATGGTTCCGCCCGGAACCCGGTCATCCAGTATGCCTCGTACAACATATCCCCATTGAGGATTGGCATTAATTCTTGTAATATATTCTTCAGCGGCTCTTGAATATCCAACTAATAATACATACTTTAGATTATACCCTTTTTTACGAAAATATTGCAGAATATTCCGAATCATTGAGCGGGATAATATTGCAAGTATAAGATTAATAAAATAAAATATAATAATCAAGGAACGTGAGAAATCTTGCAGTTTTACACCAAAGAGCACAACTATGAATAAAAACATTCCTGTGGTATTGGCCTTAAAAATGCTTGCTATCTCATATTTTCTTCTGGTAGCCCTCTTGGGAGTATACATATTAAAAAAATAATATAGCAAAACGTATCCGGGCACAATAAAATAAAGCGCACTGAAATATGTCTCCACAGACAACGCAGTCACGCCTGGCTCCGTATCCGCAAACGGCGTTTTAAATTTAATCAGCCATGCAAGTGAATAGGAAAGTGCTACGACAACCGCATCCACCAGCAGGTGCAATCTATTGAAATACCTTTGGTTATCCTTAATCATTCTTTCACCAATTTTCCTATACTTCTAAGTATTCTACAATATTATAACAAAAAGTACAACTTAATTTTCTCTAAATAGACTATCCGGTGACTCTTCGAACCATATTTTTCCATAATTCGAACTGTATTTTTATATAATTCCCCAGATGTTCCGATTGGTATCTTACCCTTTCTTTTTTACCCTTTTTAGAAAAAGAAAGTTGTATTCCTTCTAGTATTCCCCGGATATACGTTTTACCCATTTTTTTTCTGACAAAAAAAATAAACTTAATTATAAAACCGGGAATTAAAAAAATTAAATTAATAAGTATCTGCAATAGCGGCATATTTTTATAAATTAAATAAATACTGTTTCTTGCAGAAAGTCTGACTTTGAATTCATTATATCTGGAACCACTCACTGCACTGCCTGCATGGTATACGATCGCTTCCGGAGTAAAATAATTACGATATCCTGCAATTTTTGCACGGTATCCCACATCAGTATCTTCAAGATAAGCAAAATGGTTTTCATCAAAGAATCCAATAATGTCAAACACATTTTTCCTATAAATAGCAGCTCCTGCACAGGCCGAGAAAATTTCTGCCTGCTTTCTATAATTCCCCTTATCTTTTCCCTTTCCTAATGCAAATGCCCACCCAAGCGCACAATATAAATCTCCGGCACCGTCAATGTTGTTCGTCTCTTTCATGGATAGCATCTTTGCTCCTACTGAAAAAGCATTCTTCTGCTTCGCAATTGCGGTGATTAATTTTTCCACAAAAAAATAATCTACCGTAGTATCATTATTTAATAATATGACATACTCTGTATCCGCTGCTTTTATTCCCGCATTTACTGCCGCACTAAAACCTTTGTTTTCTTTGAAGCGAAGAACCTTAACCTCCGGATATTTATCGGACAGCTGCTCAATACTTCCATCGGAAGAACCATTATCAACGACAATTATGTTCGGAACGATACTGCCTGCATAGATTGACATCATGCAGGACTCTAAATGCCGGATTCCATTGTAATTAGGTATGACTACTGTTGCATTCATATCTTCCTCATTTCTGCGCAGTTTCAGTTTTTACCTGTGAGAGTCACCGACATATCCGGCGTCCACACAACTTCATATCCTTTTTCTCTAACCTTCCCGCAAAATTCCACACTAAGCTTCCTGAATCTTTCCGATGTCCCTGAATATGTTTCATAAGCAAAATATCCGGTGTGTATATCTTCTATATAAGGGAAACCGAAAACATCTTTAAAAAGAGTAACAAGCTCTTGTCTTATCATCATACATCTGATATCCACCGCAAAGACTTCCTGGCTTAAGGAAGCACGGTGCATATAACCGCTATATCCCTTTCTCAAACCTTCAAATAAAACATTCCCAATTTCATCATAGGCACCACCCATAATCCTCTTATGCTCATTTAATAGTAAGCCACCAACGACACCCACTTCCGGCCTCTGCGTTAAAATACCATTTTCATACTCCACTTTATAAAATCCCAGGTGAAGAGAGTCTAATACCCTTCCTTTCCATCCTCTGCAGCGTATGAAATCCTCCAATGCATGTCTGCCGGCATCATAGGCATAACGTTTGCTCTCCGGGTTCTCTGCCGTGGACTGCGCATGGCACCTCCAATGATAAAGAACCTTTGCTATATGAATTATCGTCTTTCTTTGACTCCCCTTATAATGCAACTCCTCCATGGCCCGTAACACCAAATCATAATCCTGAGCACCATCATAGGACGGGCGAAACTTCAATTTCTTTATCAGTTCACTTTTCATCACTAGAAAATGACAGATATAATTATTAGATAACAGTAAATCGATATTAAAATCCTGTTTAAAATGAGGTTCATAGAATACCGTACATTCTCCATTCCCCTTATCCTCATCAGTATATAACATAAAAGCCTGCTCTCCGGCTTCTTCTTTCCTATTTATGGCATCTGCCATTTCAAATAATGCATCAGGAGTCAGAATATCATCATGATCAAGAAGTCCAATATAATCACCTTCTGCTCTCTCCAGTGCCGCATTGGTATTCGCCGAAATCCCCTTATTTTCTTTCAGCCTGATATATTTGATTCTGGTATCATCATAGCCTTCTATAACTCTTTCCACTTTATCCGAAGCACTTGCATCTGCAATCACTAATTCCAGCTTAGTATATGTCTGATTAAGGACAGAATCTATCATTTCCCGTAAATATAAAGGATCCGTTTCATAGGCAGGAACAAGGATACTGAACTGATAAGAATAGCTCTCCCCCTTGATCTGTTGTAACTGAAGCTCCTCTTCACTAGGCATGATATAATGGTAATCCGTATACATTTCCTGTACCAGACGCTCCTTTGCTGCATAAAATGCTTTTTTCAAGCCATTCTTTTTCAAATAATAATAAGTTTTCTTAAGATTACTTATTTTTAAAACATTCTTTCCCATATCCTAACCTTATCTCACTATCGTAAGGACTGTCACATGAAAAGTTACGTATCACGTTTCCTCTTATGCGGCAGTCCTGTATGATTATAATTATATATATTATTTCCAGATTATCCGGAATTAGATATAAGCTTTTAAGTCTTCTGTAAGTTTTTCAACCTTTGCCTGAGCATCTTCTAAGCTTGTCCCTTTAACACCCATATAGAACTTAAGCTTTGGTTCTGTACCGGAGGGGCGGGCGCAGCACCAGGAATCATTTGTTAAATCAAAGTAAAGAACGTTTGATTCCGGGAGTCCTGTTTCGCTTTCTATTCCGGTTTTCATGTTAAGAACTTTACCGGTTGCATAGTCTCTTACTTCAACAACTTCAAGCTCTCCGAAGTTCTTGGGAGGATTGCTTCTAAGTTGATCCATGATTTCAGCTATTTGTTTAGAGCCTTCGATACCTTTTAACGTAATTGCATACTGAGTCTCATTGAAATAACCGTATTTCTCATATAATGAAAGCATTTGATCCCATACGGTCTTGCCATGTTTTTTGCACCATGCAGCCATTTCACATAAGCACATAACAGCTACGACAGCATCTTTGTCTCTTGCATGTGTTCCTGCAAGACAACCGTAGCTTTCTTCCAAACCAAATACAA
>CAYXCV010000056.1:10470-15850 GCA_964463365.1 uncultured Kineothrix sp. | reverse complement strand
AATCCTTGGTTGCTCATTCAACTCTATTCAATTTCTGCTTCATTCCCTTCATGGAGAGCCTTTGTTTCTTTTAAAATCATTGCTTCAACCAGATATCTTGGCCTTGCTTTCGTTTCCAAATATATTTTCCCTACATATTCCCCTACAATACCAAGAGAAAAAATAGTCAGACCACCCATTAACAGGGAGACCACCAGCGAGGTTGTATATCCGGGAATATTTTGTCCTGACATCCAATCAATTAAACAGAAAATTATCATGACAAAACTGAATATACTTACCATAAACCCAAGTAATGTAATCATCTGAATAGGTCTGGTACTCATAGAAGTGATACCATTCGTTGCCAGCTTCGCATCTTCCTAAATGTATATTTGGATTGTCCGAATTCTCTTTCCCTTACATCAAAATAGACGATATCCGATTGAAATCCCAACGTGGGAATTAGACCACGCAAAAACAAATTCACCTCTTTATGTTCCGAAAGTGCATGCAATGCAACCTTTGACAGCAAACGATAATCGGCATGATTGCTCATAATATTAGCTCCCAAACTCTCCATTAGTTTGTAAAAACAATTGGCCGTTAATTTCTTAAATACCCCGTCCGCATCTCTGTCATTACGTATTCCATAAACAATTTCACAGCCACTTTGATAAGCTTTAATAAATTCATCTAAAGCTTCAATATCCTGCTGCAAATCAGCGTCTATTGTCACCACCATATCCGCATGCATTCTTGCTTCCATCATGCCCGATAAGATAGTACTTTGATGCCCATAATTTCTGGAAAGACATAAGCCTGAAAAAATACTATCCTGCTTGCATAAGTCTGTGATAATCCGCCATGTGTTATCTTTACTTCCATCATTGACATACATAATCTTGCTATATTCTGATATCTTCTGTTCCTTCATCAATCTAAGTAGTTTATTGCGCATCACTTCTGCGGAATGGTGAAGACCCTCTTCCTCGTTATAGCACGGAACTACTAAATATAAAATATTTCCTCTGTCTTTCATATTTTTATCCCATCTTATTATTTATTAAATCATCTCATTCTGTCTATGCATTTCCGGTGGCTCATAGTTGTCCATAAAGTCCTCTCCTAAGTATACAATCTCTTCTGCAAATTTAATAGAAGAAGGAACGGTAAACACCGATACCACACGGCGAAACTTTAAATCCGGTATAAAATTCAGCACCTCCATGGGAAACATCCCATCCAGAACAATATAATCCGTAAAAATCTTATGATAATCAAGCACATCCCTGGGATGGGGCTTAATCATAATGATGGTTTCCTCATTCTCAATCTTTCCATACTGATGAATTACATCTTTGAATATCTTCTCTCGAACATCCAAGGCACACAGAGGTTCTGTTAAAATGAGGATCTTACTTGCTCCGACTTTATTGGCACCGCCCTTATTCAGTTTCTCACTGATTTCATCCATGTCTGCAATAAATAAATGAATCAGGCTATCCTTTGCCTCCCTATCCAGATTCACCACCAATGCCTCTCTGGACTGTTCTATATATTTAGGACAAGGATAAGGCAGTACGGAAATATCATTTACTTCCATATCAATACAATATTTCGCCCATCCATTTTGAATAAAGATCAAATTGAGGGAAGAAAGAAAAGCCTTAAGCTTAAAACATCCCCGATTATCATAACGTGCAGTGTCATAGGTGCTGATACAATCCAGTCCATCCTCCAGGGCATGGTATCTGATTTTCTTATAGCTTAAATAGTATCCGATAGGGTCTGAGTCACAAAATATATAAATATCCTTATACTCTTTAAAATCCACCGGAACATATGGCTGCTGCAACTTTCCTAAAAGTTTTGTATATTTTATTCTGGATATCATATTAAAGAAGATGTTTCCTTTATCCACCCGATATTTCTTAAGCTCCGGAAAGTTCACATCCTCCTTTTCGTCAAACATATATACATGTGCAAATATTCCCGACTTCTCTGCCCTGCTTTTTAAATCACCAAAATCATTGGACATTGTGCTAAGCACCAAATCCGCCTTTTTACCCGCAGTTCTTCTTTTCTCAGGAATATTGAATTCTTTTAAACACGCGATATAAACGTGATAATAGGTATGGCAGACATAGATTCTTTCTTTCATTTGCTTATTCCTTTATCTTAATCTCAATAAATTGTAAGGCTTGTTCCGCTATCATAATGGCTTCCTCCGCATAATCTCCCCGGGTAATTACATGTCCTACTCTGTCATTGCTTGATTTGGTGCCGGATAGATAATCGCCTTCGCCTTTATAAAGCTTAACTTCTTCTAATCCTTTTAGGTCATATATTTTTTTGTCTATATGAATCTTAGAAATAATTCCTTCTCTTCCCTGTATAAACCGAATGGCAGAACCCTTCTCGTATTTTATAGTTAAATCAGGCTTTTCCCCTGCTGCCAGCAGTACGGAATTACCTACCATATCCACTCCGGTAGATAAAGGCACTAAACGTGAGGTAATGAAATCGCCGCCCAGTCTGGCTGCAAGCTCTACAATCTTAGGTCCGCTTTCTGTTATCTTTACTTCCGTATGCGAAGGCCCGTTCTCCAAACGAATCGCCCTCACTGCCTGAAAAGTGATTTTTTTGATTTCTTCCTGTATCTCCTGACTCAGTCTGCTGGGTTCAGAATGTCCGATTTCAACAAAGTATGGGGGAGGGGTTATCAGCTTATCTGTAATGGTAATAATTGTTGTCTCACCCTCCACTGTCATCGCTTCCACACTGACCTCTGGGCCCGCCATAAACTCTTCCACCATTACAACACCATTTCTGGAATTGCTCTTACTGTACTCATAAATCTGTTCTAAATCAATCTCTTCCTGCTGCTTTTCATCCAGCAGCACAACTCCTCTGCTTCCTGCATTGTCTGCGGGTTTTATAATACAATATCCATGCAGTCTATCCACTGCTTGCTTAAATTCCTGGTAATCCTTTGCTGCGTAATATTCAGGGATGGGCACTTGCTGTTCTCTGAGCCGGTCTCTCATATGACTTTTTACCGTGGCACACAAGGAATCCTCATAGGATAAATCAGGTTTCTTGCCCAATCTTTCATTTACATAGGATGCCGTACGAACCGGACCGTCACTGGTAGAAGTAAGGATGACATCCGGCTCATATATCAAGGCTTGCCTGTAGACCTCTTCCTGATCCAGCGTGCTTATCACTAATTTCACATCTGCCAGCGGAAAACCTACTGCATTCTCATCATAATCTACAAGAATAATCTGATATCCTAATTCCTTGGCTTTCTCAATCGCCGGAACCTGAAGAGCACTTGCCCCCAGAATCATCATTTTCTTCTGCATATTTTCTCCTTTTTAAAATTTGTTTCTGTGTGGCAGCTCTCTCCGTAAACACTTTGTAAGCCCGTTTTTCTAAGCATTACAAGGAGCCCGCGGCTGCGGTCTCCTTTTCATAGAAAAGAGGGCATTCCAAAGTGTTTACGGAGAGAGCCGCCACACAGAAAAGAAGTTTCACAAATGCCTATTATTTTATATACTTCCAAGCTAGGGGGGTGCCTTTTTTTATATCTATTTTGGCTCTCTGGCCGATGATTTCATCATAGTGCATGGTATGCATTCCAAAGGCGGGTCTGACGGAGCGTATGTTTTCTTTTGTCAGCGTTTCTCCGGCTTTTATATCTTTCACTACGAATAAGGATCTGCTGTCCTCTCTGCTTTTCTTCTGCTTCTCTGTAAGCTCATAGGTTACGTTTCCAAGCGCCTTTTCCACAATACGGATATCGTCCACCATCTGCTTAAACTCTGCAGGCTCCATAGAGAATGCAGCATCCGGTCCGCCATCCTCGCGGGATAGGGTGAGATGTTTCTCTACCATCTTAGCACCCAGGGCAACACTTGCCACTGCCACCGCAGTTCCCATGCTATGATCCGACAGTCCTGTCAGACAGTCAAACACCTGCGCCATATTGGGGATTACCTTTAAGTTCATATCTTCATAGGGTGAGGGATAGGTGGAGGTACACTTTAATAATATGACCTGCTCATTGCCCTCCTCCTTACACACACTCAATGCCCGTTCTATATCTGACAGGTAAGAAATCCCTGTGGCAAAAATAATCGGCTTACCAATTTTTGCTATTTTACGAATCAAAGGAATATCGTTAATTTCAAAGGAAGCTACTTTATAAGCAGGCATATTCATTTCCTGCATAAAATCTACCGCAGTATCGTCAAAGGGAGAGGAAAAGCATTCCATCCCCAACTCATTGGCAAGCTTTAAGAGCTTAGGCTGCCACTCCCATGGTGTATACGCCGTTTGATATAGCTTATGCAAGGTAGTACCGTCCCAAATAGTTCCTTGTGTAATCTGGAAATAATCGTTGTCACAATCAAGGGTAATGGTATCCGGGGTATATGTCTGTAATTTCACTGCATCCGCACCGGCATCTTTGGCTGCCTTTATAATTGCTACTGCTCTGTCATAGTCCTGAAGATGGTTGGCGGAAACCTCTGCCACAATAAAGGTTTTCTCCTGCTCACCCACATAATAATTCCCGATTTTAATTCTTTTTGTCATTTTTTGTTTCCTCCATCATACGATATTTGATTTCTGCCAGCTTCCAATCCGACATATGATCAATATCCTGTACCTCTGTTTCCGATATAACAATCGGCAGATACCCGTCCTTTACATCCCCTTTGCAAGCTCTGTACTTCTCCACATGGTAGCAATAAAACTGCCCGCAGTCATGGTACATAGTCTCCAAATCCTGGGATCTTTTCATGGCATTCTCCGGATAGCAATAAGCAAGCCTGCCCTCACTTACTACCATTCCCCGTTGAGGAGGGAATGAAAAGGGCACTACCGGCATTACTCCCGTTGCCCTATGCTCCTTTAATAACCTAATAGCCTCTGACAGTTTCTCAGGGGTAACAAAGGGGGCCGTGGGGTAAATACATGCCATATATTCAAAGGTTTTTCCTATTTTTTCATAATCATCCAGCACCTCTAATAGTACATCATCGGTGGTTGCAAAGTCATCAGAAGTATTGATACTTCGCATAAAGGGTACCGAAGCTCCTGCTTTTCTTGCAATTTGGGCTATTTCTTCATCATCGGTGGAAACCATCACTTCCTCAAATAAACCAGATTTTAAAGCCGCTTCTATGGAATAGCTGATAATGGGCTTCCCCAGAAATTCTTTTATATTTTTTCTCGGAATTCTTTTACTTCCGCCCCTCGCTGTAATAATTGCTATCGCATTCATATCACTATGTTCTCCCTTTTCCTTAGAAAATCTTATAACTTTATTATTTCCTCTGCAATCCTGAAAGCACCTTTTCCATCCACTACCTGATGCATCCGCTCCTTT
>CAYXCV010000056.1:0-10370 GCA_964463365.1 uncultured Kineothrix sp. | reverse complement strand
CTCTGCAATCCTGAAAGCACCTTTTCCATCCACTACCTGATGCATCCGCTCCTTTTGCTCTTCCTGTAATTTTTTATCCTTTAAAAGAGCCGCCAGTTCATCACATATTCTATTTATGCATTCTTCCCTATTTCTCCTAATATCACCGGCAAATAACATGATGTTTTCTTTTTCAAAGAAATCACTATCGTATTTCTGGTTATCAGCACTGACGAAAAATACAGTTGGCACTTGCATGGCACATAGTTCAAAAAGCATGGTACCGGCGGCTGAAACAGCCGCATCGCATTGGCTCATAAGTTCTGCCATATGCTTCACATCATCATGTAATACAATCTGTTTAGAACTTCCTGACAACTGCCTAAGTTCCTCCACATTTCTGTTAAATCCTCCCACAATCGTGTGAAATACCATATCCTTAAGTTCATCTCTTCTCACTGCCTCTGTAAGAATACCTGCCAGGGCATTATGTACATCACCGCCCCCGCAGCTGAGAAGCACATGTTGGCTTAGTTCTTTATGATTCCCATCTAAGTTTACATGATTTCCGATTGAGAATTCCTCACGCAAGGGAACGTAGGAGGTGCCAAGTAACAGCTTTACTCCTGATTCATAAGCTTCCCGGTAAGGAAATTTGGTATGATAGGCATTATAATTAATAATCATATCCACGGGAAAAATTTGTTCAAATAAATCATCTATATAAATAATTTTACACTTTTTTCGAATCTCTTCCATATATTTTGAAGTCACCCGATAGGAATCTATCAACAGCTTGTGGCAGCCTTTCTGTGAAAGCTCTGTAAGTAATTGGGGCAGCTCCTCTTCCATCGCATCCCATTTGGTATTCAGGCAAACGTAATCCATATCTGCCGCTTCAAGCAGGGAAGTCCCATAGCCGTCTGCCATAAAAAAGCAGACTTTCTCTCCTTTTTTCTTAAGCTGCTTTGCTATGGTAATGCATCGCATCATATGTCCTGTTGCAACGATATCATTGGCATCTGCACGTATTCCTATCATCTGTTCTCCTTACACTCGCTCATAAGCATTGATTACTTCTACTATTCTCTCCATCTCATCCATACCATACCTCTGATCTATGGGCAGCGCCAGAAGGTGGGCAAAGATATATTGTTCCTCCTTAGAAAGCTGTTGTTGGTTTTCTGTTCCGATTGGCCATAGAATAGGTGCATAGATATCATGTTCGGTTAAAAACGCTTGAAGCTCCTCTCTGTTATCTACATAGACAGGTAAATATAAAGGAGCCGCACCCTCCTCTTTCCGGCAAACAAGAGAAATACTTTTTCTGCCTTCCAAGGCTTCATATAAGAAGTTATAGTTATCGCTTCTTCTTTTCTTACACTCAGCTTCCTCAATATGACTTAATATGGATTGGGAAATCTCTGAAATGAAATGGATTCCCGTAAAACAATCCAGCCATTCCTCGGTATCTTTATTCTTTCTCAGATACTCTTCTTTTAACATTCTCTTTTCTTTATGTCCATATCCTATTTCATAAAGATACTGCCATTTTTCTGTGAGAAGTTCCAGCCTTCTGTTTGAAAACGTACTGTTATTCTCTATGGCAATGTCAGGTAGCGGCAGATTGGATACCACAAAGCCCCCATCCGGCACCGCATACCACTTCCTCAGGCTGCCGATGATATAATCTGCCGTTTGGCTGATATCAGGATGATCCATGTAATAGGACTGTGTCACATCATCCATAATATATACGCCCTGTTTCCTGATTTCCTTAAGCAAAGACCGCATCGGCTTCCATGTATCCGTTCCGTAATAGGAATGAATAAAAAGCAGACCCGGTCTTATATGTTCTATCAGACGCAAAAGCTCTTCTTCCTTTGCTTCCAGATTCTTTCCGATATGATAAAAGAATAATTCCCACCCGGCATTTATAAATGGAAAAAACACCGTATCACACATATAAGCAGGAAGCAAACACTTCTTCACTATATGAGGATTGCACTCCTCTAAGCTTTTTAAGGCTAACGCTATGGCTTCTCTGCCTGATCCGGTATATTTAACATATTCTTTTTTATATTTTAATACTTCCTTAAGCTGCAGTGATTGCGTATGTTCTCTTCTTGCAACCTCAACAACCCGGGGATTGATTTCATAAATACTTCCTATTTCCATGAAAGAGCCTTTCTGAATCTTCTATATGCCCAAAGCAATTTGTAATACAGCATAAAATATAGTGTGGATTTCTGCTGCATCCGGATTAATTTTTTTTCCTCTTCATGAGTTCTTGCCTGATAATAAGGATTCTGTAAGAAATCAGGAAAAGTCTGTTTCATTTCCTCTCCCATCTCTTTTACAAATTGGTATTTGGTATGTTTGACTCCTGACATATAGGTAAAAAGTGTATTGATGTAAAACAACAGTGTAAAGCTATATTCCAATTCCGGTTTAAAATCTTCCATGTAATTATGTTTTCTGGCTTCTTCAAGCATCAACCTTCCTGCTTCCATACGATCCTCACACCTCTTAGGTGATATCGTATGTACCGTTGAAGTATCATGCTGGTAATAATAATACATAGGTTCCTGAATATACTCAAAACGCTTCGCCAGTACAAGATAGGAATTCCCCAATGCATTATCTTCGTAAAAGATATATTCGGGAAACCATAGTTCATAAGTAAGAATCATGCTACGTTTAAATATCTTAACTACCAGGCTGCCCCCATCTAAAATAAGACTGCGCCGTTTCTCTGCGTCAAGAATACCGCTTTGTTCCGGTTTATTGTTATGCACAATCTGCCCAACCTTCATCGAATGCTCATGGGTCAAACAGTAGTCACAACCCACTACATCAGCACCGGTTTCCTCTGCTTTTCCTATGAGACGCTCATACATGTCAGGTGTAATCCAGTCATCACTGTCTATAAATCCAATCCACTCACCTTTTGCCAGCTTCATGCCAATATTCTTAGCTCCACCCTGACGCTTGTTCACTTCTGAATGTATGGCACGGAATTTCTCCGGAAAACGGTTCTCATATTCTTTCAAAATAGCAAGTGAATTGTCCGTTGAACAATCATCCACAGCTATAATTTCGTAATCATTGATGGTTTGTTTTACTAAGGAATCAAGGCAATATTCCAACTTTCCATCTGCCGCCATATTGTAAACCGGCACGATAATACTCAGCTTCATATAATACCTATACCTTTCCCGCTTACTATTACTTATTTTGCATAATACTCTGCTATTTTATTTACTGCACAGATGACATCTTCCACATCCTGATCTGTCATTCCATAATAAAGAGGAAGACTGAGCATTTCCTCATAGAGCTTCTCTGCTTTTGGGCAAATCCCCTTTTTATATCCCAGTTTTTCATAGTAAGGGAAATAGTACGTGGGAATATAATGCACATTGCAACAGATGTTCTCTGCGCCAAGAGCATCGAAAAACTTTCTTCTGTCAATGGTGAGCTTTTCCGGTACAATCCGAAGGATATACAGATGTCTTGTAGTATCTGATTCCGGTATCTCCTGCTGTACTGCGATTTGAGGTAATTTCGAAAATGCCTCGTTATATCTGGCAACAATTTCTTTTCTTCTCTTTGAAAAGACAGGAAGTTTCTCTAACTGGCTGATAAGTAAGGCTGCCTGTATATCTGTGATACGATAATTATATCCTAAATCTATCTGTTCGTAATACCAAGAACCATGAGATTCATGTTCCATCAATGCAGGATCCCTGGTAATTCCATGAGACCTGAATAATAAAAGTTTTTGATAATACTCTTCATTATTGGTAAGAACGGCACCGCCCTCACCACCGGTTACTGTTTTCACCGGATGAAAACTAAAGGTAGTCATATCCGCAATAGAACCGTTGGCCTGTCCTTTATATTTGGTTCCGATGACATGGGCTCCGTCTTCAATAAGAACCAGATTATTGTTCTTACAAAGTTCTAACAGTTCATCTTCTTCTATGGACTGGCCTGTAAAATCCACAGCTACCACTGCTTTTGTCTTTGTACTGATATGCGCTTCCACAGAAGCCGGATCTATATTATAAGTTTTGTCATTGATATCCGCAAAGACCGGAGTGGCACCGCAATAAAGGGCACAGTTTGCCGAAGCCGCAAAGGTAATGGGTGTTGTAATCACTTCATCTCCCTCAGTAACCCCTGCTGCCATACATGCCATATGTAATGCCGCGGTTCCGTTACTACATACCACAGCATATTTTGCTCCTGTTATCTCACATAATTTGCTTTCCAGTTCCCCTATCTTAGGTCCGCAAGTTAGATTATCACTCTTTAAAACATCAACTACAGCCTGAATATCCGCCTCGTCAATATACTGATGTCCATAATATATCTTCGTTTCCCTGACAGGCATCCCCCCGCAAATCGCCGGTTTCTCCATATTAATCTCCATTTACGCTTCGAGCTCTACTGTTTTTATTAATTCCTTCATTTCTTCAACGGATAACCAATCTCTATTATTATCCGAACTATATGAGAATCCTTCTTCTACTTTCTTACCGCTTAAATTGGGCTGTTGCTTATTATTCCAAACCATCTGCGGATATACAATAAAGTGCTTATCATATTCATAAGTTGTATAGGAATCCTCGATCGTTACCATAATTTCATGCAGCTTCTCACCTGTACGGATACCTACTTCCGGCATTTGACAGCCAGGCATCATTGCCTGCGCCAAATCAGTTATTTTAAAAGACGGGATCTTACTGATAAAAGTTTCACCGCCTGTGGCCTCCTCAAGAGCTTTGATGACTAACTCCACCCCTTGTGTCAGGCTGATCCAGAATCTAGTCATACGGTAATCGGTAATCGGAAGTTCTGTTCCACCGTTTTTAATAATATTATTGAAAAAAGGAATAACGGAACCACGGCTTCCTGCCACATTTCCATATCTTACGATAGAAAAATTAATATCCTTTGTTCCTGTATATGCATTGGCTGCTATAAAAAGCTTGTCCGATACCAACTTCGTACCGCCATATAAATTCACCGGATTCACTGCCTTATCTGTGGAGAGAGCTACTACCTTTTTCACATTTGTATCCAGAGCTGCATTGATTACATTCTGCGCGCCATGAATATTTGTCTTAATCGCTTCGTTGGGATTGTACTCACAAGCCGGTACTTGTTTCAGTGCTGCCGCATGAATAATATAATCCACACCTTCAAACGCTCTTCTCATCCGTTCTTCATCCCTAACATCTCCAATGAAGAAACGAAGTTTATCCTCATATTCTTTGAATTCATTTGCCATTATAAATTGTTTGAACTCGTCTCTGGAATAAATAATGATTTTCTTTGGCTCATAATGCTTTAAAACATATTTCGTAAAGCATTTTCCAAAAGATCCTGTACCACCTGTTATTAAAATTGTTTTATTATTCAACATATATAATTCCTCCATATATAAATAAAGTCAGTATACCACAAACAAAAGTCAATGACTATAATTAATGAAAATGTTCATTACTTAAATTCGTACACGCTCCACAAGGATTTTTGTGAAATAAGTTGATAATCCTTCAGATACGGATTGCTATCTAAAACCATCTGAAGACTCTCTTCTTTTCTCTCATGGTCTGCGGCATAAACGATAAGTTTGCGGCTTTTGGAAATTGACTCATCAGCTATTGTATCCTCATTTCCTTCACTGGCAAAATATGCACCATCATATTGCATAAGTTCTTCTGAGCACCACCAGACGTGATAAGGTGTTGCTTCGTTATAAAGTATTATAACCGGAACATGTGCATTTTCTCTGGCATATTCCACCCTTTCCTGATCCTTTTCATATAAAAATAACACTTTGTCTGTAAGATGCCCATGAAAATCCCCGGCAAGGAATACGATAAAAATCAGAAAAATTCCTGTTTTTCTTACGGTTCCATTCACAAAGAGAGCATGAAACATTCTGCTGCATACCGAATATACCGCTATCACCATAAGCATCAGCAGGATGCTGTACACCGGCAATTGATACCGGTTGGAAGTCTCATAGAGTAAGAGTGCTGTCTTGGATACCGTAAAGAAATATCCGCACGCAGCAAACAATAGAAGAAAATACGCTTTATAATCCCCGCGAATTATAATCTGATCCTCGGCAGCATTCCTTTTCTTCCGAAGGAGTAACGCTGCCGTCATAATGCAGAGAAATAATAACAGCATCCACAAAGTTCCGGCAAACAAATAATCATCCAGCAGCTCCAAGAAAAATTGCAGCCTGTCTCCTGTATTCGCCGCATCGAAAAATTCTGTTGCGGCTCCTGTTCCCCGATATCCTCTAAAAATGTGTGAGACACTGGAAGGATAAGTGATAATTGCCAATCCCAAGGAAAAGGCACAGATTAAACCATACTGAAATAAATATAATATCCTCTTTTTGCAAAAGAGCAACCAGACTCCGAATCCAACTGCAATGAAAAAAAGAAAAATAAGATAATAATATTGTGTCAAGAAACCGAAATAATTAACCAGCATTAACGGCAAAAGAAATTTGTGGAATCTTAACTCACCCTTTTTCATCGCCCTTACATGAAGACACGCACATAGAAGCACAAATAGCGTAAGCCACTCATACATTCTGATAAAGAGCACACCCGAAATAATCACCGCGTTAAAACCATATACTGCACTGACAAGAAGAGTTACGACTTTATTTTTATTGGTTATCATATACGTCAGCCATGCAAGCAAAAAGAAATTGATCACATAAGCAATTAAATTAACCGAAATACCAAGCCACTTACTGAATATACCTGGAAAAAAAGAACAGACCGTATGTAAAATAAAGTAGAAAAACGGAGGGTGAACGTCCCAGGATTGCACCGTAGCAACCATTTTGTAATTAAACTGCTCTCCGTTTAGTACGACAAATTCATTGAAGTAGGTTTCCTTCTCAACCCACTCCCTGTCAGGCACAAATAAGCCTGCCGTTCGATTTGTGGAATAGTAAGAATAATATTCATCCTCATGAAACCCCATCTTCCGGCTGCCATAATAGAGAACTACCAAAACCTGCAGGCAGATTAAAATAAGGAGACCTATTTTCCACATATCTTTTTTATTATCTTGTTTGATATCCCACTTTTTATCGTTCATTATGCTGTCCGCCATATCATTTTTTCATCTTTAATGAATGTACCCATCTGACTGTCTTAGGTGCTATCGTAAGAAGCAGAAGATAAGTCTTATTTTTCTTGGTTAAATAGGGATTCGTTACCGTTTGATATATATGTCTGTGTAAATATTTCTTAATGGATTGATAAAATTTATTCTCATTCTTCATTTCTGATAGGGGAATATGAAGTAAATAATCCAAACGCTGAAACAGTCCGAAACGAACCGCTTCTTCTCTTAACTCAGGATATTTATCCTGTACTATTTCTTCCATCATATCAGCATTATTCACAATATCCGTATAAACTCTGGAAAAATCATTCTTAGATTTCTTTCTTGTATTGCTTCCGATTCGGTAATATACGTGATAATATTGCTCCGGGATAATTACAACTCCTTCGATTTCTTGAAGCATCTGCACCAAAAGATAGAAATCTTCATTTAAAACCCCTTCCGGAAAACGGTGTCTTTCAAACAGATTTCTGTCCGTTAGCTTCGTGCAAAAGGAACTGTCACCCCTATGCAGCAAAAGCTCTCTGATAAATGCTGTGGACTCACATTGAAACGTTTCCTCAGGCGGCATGCATACGTCTGGAAGCTTATTGCCCTTATCATCAATTTCATCCCTGGATGTTTGCACCATTGGCACTTGATATTCTTTGGCGCATTTTATCAGATGTTCGTACATCTTAGGATCGATGAAATCATCGCTGTCAACAAAGCCGAACCATTTGCCGTTTGCATGATCAATTGCAAGATTTCTTGCAGAAGAAGAACCACCGTTTTTTTTATGAAAAACACGTATTCTTTCGTCCTTTAAGGCTAATTCATCCACCAGCTTTTCTGTTCCGTCATCAGAGCCATCATCCACTAAGATGATTTCCAGATTCTGATAGGTCTGATTACATATGGAGTCCACACATTTAGGAAGGCAATCCATAATATTGTATACAGGGACGATAACACTGATCAAATCCTGTACTTCCTTTTCCTCTAACATTACCAAGCTCCCTATGATTTTTTTTGATTGATTATTTTATTATACATCTTGCCCGGTGCAATCACCGGTGCCACGCTTAATGGTCCCTCTCCTGCCGGAATAACTCTTCCCTCCTGCAAGTCTTTACAAAAGCGCAGAAGCTCCTTGGCCGCATGTTCCGCATTCCACGTCGTTACAATGGTTTCATATGCCGCCTTTCCCAGCTTTTGTATCATGTTTTTATCATCCATCAGCTTATTAAGCTGAATAGCAAAGTCTTCGTAAGTTCCATCATAGATTAGCCCGTTCTCTCCATGCTTAATCAGATAAGGAACCGATCCGGCCTGAACATTGGCAATCACTGCGCATCCACTGTTCATGGCTTCATTGACAACAGCCCCCCAGCCTTCCAAATAGTTACTGGTAAATAAGTGGATGTGGCATTTCTCCATAATTCTGCGCACCTCCTCCGGGCTTTGATATCCATAAAAAGAAAAGTTTTCTGTTAAAGATTTTTCTCTCACGCTCTGTATCATTTGGTCATGCATCTCACCGTCGCCTACCATATGAAAATGAGTCTTCTTACCTCCGCTCACCCATTCCTGCGCAAAACGAATCGGAAATTCAGGATGCTTCAGGGGCATAAAACGCCCAGCCCATACAATATGAAGGGTCTCTATATCCTCTTTGAGTTGAGTTAATTCCCCTTCTTTATAAATAATAGTTTCCGGAAAATAACCAAAACGAAACATTTTATCGGGATACGCCTTTACAATATGAAAGTCGGAAGCTACGTATGCTCCTGCACACAAAAGGTATACTTGTGACTTTCTATACTTGGTATGGTCCTTATATTTTTGAATCAACCCTCTTGGGGATACTGCCTTCCATTGCCCTTCTCTATAAAGCCTTTCGCTCACTCTGATGGTTGGTTTTCCCGTTATTAACCGCTCTTTTACCAGATCTTCCCGCTTAGTCCAGCCAAATATCGTAACATCGCTTTCCATAATTAACTTACGGCATTTCTCTTCTTCATCATACAAGCAACGCACATAGGGAAGCTTGTCCCCTTCCGCATCCCATCCCATGGCTATGCGTTCCTCCTCCATAGGCTCTGTCTGTATGAAATGATATCCTTCTCTCAACTCCTCATAACATGCATTGGAAAAAGGTATCTGATGATGATTGATATAATTGGATACAAAAGTAATTGTCACACGCACATCTCCTTATAAATCTCTTTCAATCTTTCATAATTCCTATTTCCGTCATGAAACTTATAGGCTCTGATTCTTGCCTTATCGGAACGTTTTATTGTTTCTAACGGCTTTTCCCATACACGCATCACTGTCTCAGACAAATCTTCAATATTTCCCGGTTCATAAAGAAGTCCTTCTGTTTCTTCACATATCATATCCGGGATTCCTCCTACTCTTGATGCCACAACCGGAACACCAAGAAGCATGGCTTCACCCATGGAATTTGGAGAATTTTCAAGAGAGGAAGGGCATATAAACACACTGCTTTTTAGAAATTGCTCTTTCATTTCTTCCGCCGACAGCTTGCCCAATATTCTAACCTTGTTCTCCAAACCATTCTTTTTTATAATCTCCTGTAGATATTTTCCGTAAGAGGATATTTTCAACTTATCTTTCCATGTTTTATTATTTATAATACTATTTCCTGCCACATAAATGCATGCCTCGGGATATTTTAATAAAATTTCGGGCATAGCTTCCAGTACATAGTGAAAACCTTTTAAGGGATAATCTCCCTGACTTAAAAAGATACGATAAGGCTCACACTGGTCAATACTCCATTTGCCGCTATAAAAAGGCTTTCTCATAGTTTCATTCATAAAATGATAGCGTGCCTTGGGGTTAATTTTTCCCGTTTCTTCACGGTCAAATGTGGTTCGCCCTGTTATATGGCCTGTAAGCGCAATTGCTTTTTTTTCATATTCCCCTCTGGTTCTGAATTTCTCTTGCTGCTGAAAAAGACTGTCTTTTTTCAGCCAGTCCCGCAACGTGATTCTTTCCACCACATACTCAGGAATATCTGCCATATAGGCATCCGCACAGGCTGAGCAAAGTCCCTGTATACCAATCAAAGTCCGCTCAGGTCTGTCGAATCCTTTTACCATAGCAAGAGTATGAGGAAATTCTGTCCCGAAAATATGTACCACATCCGGTGTAAAATCATATAAAATATCAATCATTCTATAGTCTATATTTCTATCATATATTTCCGG
>CAYXCV010000055.1:0-16656 GCA_964463365.1 uncultured Kineothrix sp. | reverse complement strand
AAAATAGAAGGAATATAATATGCTGTTCTAAAAAAGTTAACACCTTTTATTTTAAAATTCAAAATGTATGCAATAAATAACGCTGCTACAAGTTTTAACGGTACAGTCATGAATGAATATTTAAAGGTTACTCCTAAAGATTTGGTTATCTTGGGAGTTGAAAATATATTGATATAATTATCCAAGGAGAACTCCGTTAACCCTTTGAACAGATGATAATCTGTAAAACTATAGTATAGAGATGATGCAAACGGATATAGCTTAAAGATAAAAAAACCTATTAACCATGGAAGAATAAACCAAAATCCAATATTTTTCCGTAATGCTTTCTTCATACTAAATGGCTGTTTCACTATTGCCTGCGTTTTCTTTGCCATTATCTCTTACCTCCTTGCATTTTATCCAACAAAAGCTTCTGTGCATATGCCATCATAAAAGGTCCTACCCCTTTAGAATCGTCAGAAACTATTTTCTCTGATAAATAATATTCCACGCTTCCATCTCTTTGTTCTCCCGGACCAAGTCCGGCTACATGACAAATACCTGTTAAATGAACATCGTCTTCCTCTGATTTTAATTTCAGTTCTATTAAAGCATCTACAATGCCGACTCCAATAGCAGCATACTTTTCTTTAGAAAGAATTCCTATTCGACACGCCTTGATAATCGCATATCCGATCATAGCACTCCCGGAAGTTTCCAGATAATTATTCTTTATATCACTTCTATCTATTACCTGATAAAATAATCCGGTTTTCTTATCCTGATACTGCAAGATACCATTCAGTGCTTCTTTAAATAACATTTCCAAATCTCTGTACAATTCATAAATCTCTTCACTCATATGGTCAAGAACATCTACAAGAGCCATAAGATACCATCCCATACTTCGCAGCCAGAAATTCGGAGAGCAACCATTTTCTTTGTTGCACCACGGCTGTATTCTAGCCTCATCATAAGCATGATAATACAATCCCTTTTTCTCGTTGAATAGATATCTTCTAACATTCTGAAATTGTGATACGATATCATGATAATTTTCATTATTATTAAATTTCGTTTCATATTCCATATAAAATGGCTGTGCCATATAAAGTCCATCCAACCATATCTGATTCGGATAAATCTGTTTGTGCCAAAAATTACCGCACTTGCATCTGGGATGCTGACTTAGCTGATCCATCAAAAACTCTATTGCCTTTTTGTACTTGATATCCCCTGTCTGCTCATATATATAAAACAATACCTTACCGGCATTGATGCTGTCTATGTTAAATTTCCCTAATTCATAGTTATTGATTGTTCCGTCTTCATTGATAAAATCTTGCAAGTAATTTACTATAAATTTATAATACTTATCATCTTCGGTTGCTTCCAACATTTGCTGACACCCCATCAGCACACAACCATCTTCATAGTTCCAATATTCCTTATAATTTTCGTATCTGCCAAGATACTTATCAAGAAATTTCTCTACTTTCATACTTATACCATCTCCACACTACGCTTGTTTTATCAGTCGTTGAATATATATCTTACCCAACATCTCATTTGTTTATTTATTCAGTACTCTGCCGGGGATGTAACCCCGGCAGTATACTGTTTTTCAAGTCAATCTTTCAATCTTCTTGTTTTTAAACATTTTTATTTAGCTAATACTGCATTCACACCATCAATAAGCGTAGTTGCTGCTGTCTCTAAATCGTAATCACCATAGCTTAATCCAGCCATTGCATCATAATAAACACCGTCAGTACTCTTAAGTGCTGAATCTTCAAACTTAGGATCTAATCCAAACTGAACCCAATCAAGAACTTTTCCGTTTGCTTCTGCTACAGTTTCATTTAAAAGTCCCTGTGCTTTACAGTTAGCAAGAGCTGCTGCACTAAGCGGAATTCCTCTTTCAGAAGCCATGATTGTTGTTCCTTCATCTTCATTTAACAAGAAATTGATAAGCATTGCTGCTTCTTTTGGATTCTCACAACTTTCAGAAATTGCAAATGCTAAAGAAACTTTAGAATAACCACCCTGATAAGAGCCCATATCTTTAAAATAATCACCAACTACAAATTCCTGTCCTTCTTCTAATGCACCGCCGAACTTGCTTGCAGAAGAATCCCATTCAAAGATACCTGCATATTTACCGCTCATCCATTTCGGGTTTTTATCAAGTGACTCTGCTCCGTCGCCTGCAATCTGAGCTACTGTAGGTGTAACATGAGCATCTTCCAGTGACTGTATAAACTCAAGTCCAACCTGAACTTCTTCTGAAGTATACTGAAGTTCATTATTCTCTACCCAAGGTTTGCCATAAACTGATTCCAGATAATAAACCATCAAAATCATTCTATCATATTCACCTAAAGCAATGGGATAATAATCATCGCCTAATGCTGTCTTAAATGTCTCACCAGCAGCCATTAATTCTTCTAAAGAAGTAGGTACACCAATACCTGCCTGCTCAAATGTTGTCTTATTCCAGTAGAAAATTCTACCTGTCATAGCTACCGGCACAGCCTGTAATTCGTCTGCTACAACACATTCTTTTAATGCAGATTCGGAAAACTGTGAAAGATCAAGTACATCAGACACCTGATTTAAATCAAGGTATGCACTGCCATCGCTGCTATAAGATGTCAGCCAGTTCCAGTTAACCTGATTAACATCAGGAGCTGTTCCTGTTGCAAACATAGTTGCCATAGAATCTTCCCATCCGGTCCATGCGCCATATGTGTTCTCTACTTTGATTCCAGGATATTTCTGCATGAATGCTTCAACCGCTGCAATGGTAGCTTCATGTCTTGCATCACCGCCCCACCATGAGAATGTTAAGGTACACTCTTCATAGGAACCATCATCTGCTGCCACTTCTTCTGTAGCCACTTCAGTTTCAGTTGTTTCTGCCGGTGCCTCTGTGGTTTCAGCCGGTGCCTCTTCAACAGGTGCCTTTGAACCGCCGCATGCTGCCAATGATAATGTCATTGCAAATGCCAGACCTAAAGCTAAAAATTTGTTCATCTTTTTCATAACTCTTTTCTCTCCTTAAAATTTTCTTTTTTTATTTTTATATGCTATAATCTATGTAAGAGCTTACATAGATTATAGCATATGATATTAAATTTTGCACTATATTTTTTAATTTTTTAAAATTTTTTTAGTAAAATTTTTACATTGTTCTAAATAAAGTTACATTATACTTGATTGTTTCGGCATTTGTCACTATTTACACTTTTTCTATATAATGAATATTTTTCATCATTTTAATGTAAGCCTTTTCAGATTCATCATCTTTGAACTCGTCCCGACGAGTCTCCACCTGCCAATTTCTTCACTTCTTCTACCGATACTTGATTAAAATCACCCTCGATACTGTGCTTTAAACAGCTGGCTGCTACTGCAAACTCAATACTATCCTGAGCGCTCATTTCATTCAATGAGGCATAGATGAGGCCGGCTCCAAAAGAATCACCGCCACCCACACGATCCACAATGTGCATCTTATATTTTTTACTAAAATAGTATTCTTCATTCACATAAAGCATCGCTGCCCAATTATTGTCATTTGCAGATAAAGATTCACGAAGCGTAATTGCCACTTTCTGAAAACCAAAACGGTCTGCTAATTGCTTTGCTACTTCTTTATATCCCTCATGGTTAACTTTTCCGGTAGTTACATCCGTGTCTGCCGCTTTAATTCCAAATACATCTCCGGCATCCTCTTCATTGGCAATACACACATCCACGTACTTACAAAGTTCTCCCATTACCTCGCCTGCCTTTTGCTTACTCCACAGCTTATTTCTGTAGTTTAAGTCACAGCTTACGGTAATGCCCTTTTCCCGGGCTTTTTTACAAGCTTCCAAACATATTGCAGTCACTTCATCTCCTAGTGCCGGCGTGATTCCGGTAAAATGGAACCAATCTGCACCATCAAAAATCTCATCCCAGTTAAAATCTTTTGTCGTTGCCTCTGAAATGGAAGAGCCTGCACGGTCATAAATAACCTTTGAGGGTCTCGAAGAAGCTCCCTTTTCCAGAAAATAAATTCCCACACGGCTGCCGCCTCTTACAATTTTAGAAGTATCCACTCCATAGCGCCTTAATGAATTAATACCCGCCTGACCAATTTCATGAGCAGGCAGCTTTGTCACAAAGCCGGAGTCAAGTCCATAATTTGCCAAGGAAACCGCTACGTTAGCTTCCCCGCCTCCGTAAGTTGCTCCATAATTTTCTGCCTGTACAAATCTGTAGTAGCCTTCTGGTGCAAGCCTTAGCATAATCTCACCAAATGTTACTGTTTTTTTTGCCATTTCTTTATCCATCCCTTTCTTAAATTCATAGATATTTATAAATTTTATAAAGTTACACCTCTTTTAAAAATCGCCATATCATGAAATCCTGCTTCTTCACTTCTTACTTTCTTACCGGAAGCCACTTCTATGATATATTCAAAAAAACGTGCTGATGTTTCATCCATCGGTTCACCTTCTGCCAAAACTCCTGCATTAAAGTCTATCCATCTGCCTTTTTTTTCAGCCAAGGCTGAATTACTGGAAATTTTCACAGTAGGAACAGGAGATGCAAACGGTGTACCCCGTCCCGTGGTAAATAAAATAATATGAGCTCCGGCTGCCGCCAAAGCGGTTGCTGCGACCAAATCATTGCCCGGTGCGCTAAGCAGATTAAGTCCCGCCTCTTTTACCACTTCACCATATGCAAGCACACCTTGAATCAGCGCTGTTCCTGATTTCTGCGTACATCCCAGTGATTTATCCTCCAGTGTTGATATCCCACCTTTTTTATTCCCAGGTGATGGGTTTTCATATATTGTCTGATTATGATCTTTAAAATAATTTTTAAAATCATTGATTAGATCAACCGTCTGTTCAAATACCTTTTCTGAAGCGCAGCGATTCATAAGAAGGGTTTCTGCGCCAAACATTTCAGGCACTTCTGTAAGAATCGTAGTACCCCCTTTCCCAATCAGAATATCAGAGAATCTTCCAACTAGGGGATTGGCTGTAATTCCTGAAAATCCATCACTTCCGCCACACTTTAATCCAACAATCAGTTTCCCTGCGCTTATCTTTGTTCTTTCTGATTTCGAAGCATACCCAATCAAATCCTGAATCAAACTTAACCCATCTGCCATTTCATCATCACTTTCCTGACAAACAAGAAATTTCACTCTATTTTCATCATAAGTACCTATATATTTTTTCAGTTCATCTATATTACTGTTCTCGCATCCCAGTCCAAGAACTAAGACACCACCCGCATTTGGGTGATTCACTAAATCCGCAAGAATCTTTCTTGTATCCTCCTGATCATCTCCCATCTGGGAGCAGCCGTAAGGATGAGGGAATGCAATCACTTCTTCCACACTGCCCTCTGCATATTCGTTTGCTTGTTTCGCCAGAGCTGTAGCAATATTATTGACACATCCCACTGTGGGAATAATCCATACCTCATTACGTACCCCTACTTTTCCGCCTTCTCTTTCAAATCCCATAAAATAAGATTGATCCAGCTTTAAAAGCTCTGCATTTACAGGTTCATAAGAATAAGTAAGCAAGTCACCCAGACCTGTTTTTACATTATGAGTATGAATCCATTCTCCTTGTTTTATACCTTGTGAAGCATATCCAATTGTAGATCCGTACTTAATGATTGCTTCCTGGGATTCGATATCGCACAACGCCACTTTATGGCCTGCCGGAATATCATTTATCGCTGCTATCTTAATGCCATCTGCATCAAAGCAGCTTCCCTCCGTGATTTCTTCTATTGCCACTGCTACATTATCATCTTTGTAAATCTTAATGACATTAGCCATCTTCTCTCTCCTATTTACTAAAGTTGTTCTCCATTGCTTTTCGCATACCTAATCCCCTTATTTCTTCCAGATACTTAGAAACAGCCTCTACAACTCCTTCTACCTTAGTAAGATCTTGTCCGAAAAATTCTTCATTTCCTATAAACAACCGGACAAATTCCGTCGTTTCCTTTTGACTATTCTCAGCAAAAAACTGAAGCACCGATTGATCATCTAATATCTTATATTCTTCACCATCCCTATTACCGATTAAGGCCTTGTCTTTCATTTCCTGTCCTGTATAGAAAGCCATAAGTGCCGCTATCGAAAAGGCCAAGTGCTTTGGTAACTCTCCTGTCTTTTCAATATACCCAAGAAAACTCGGCAAGCACCTTGCACGCCATTTGGATACTGAATTCAGTGCAATTGATAACAATTCATGTTTTACATAAGGATTATGAAATCTTGCAATTACCTCCTGAGCAAAACCCTTCAGTTCCTTCTCCGGAAGAGTCAGTGTTGGAATCACTTCATCATAAATGGTATGATACATAAAATCAAAAATAAGTTTATCTTCCATGGATTGAAGCACATAGTCATTACCTGCCACATACGATGCTAAGACAAAAGAGGTATGAGCCCCATTTAGTATACGTACTTTTCTTTGTTTATACGGCGTCTGATTATCCGTAAAGATTACGGGCAATCCCGCCTTGTCCATAGGAAACTCACTACTGATGTCTTTCTCACTTTCTATCACCCAAAGAGCAAATGGTTCTCCGGTTACAATTAAATTATCTTTATAACCAAACTGTTTCCACAGTTGTTCATCCTCATCTTTCGGATAGCCGGTAACGATTCGATCTACCAGTGTGGAACAAAACACACAGGCCTCATCAATCCATCGCGCAAATCCTTCTTCTAAGTTCCAGTTCCTGGCCTGCTTCATCACACATTCTTTTAACTGAATACCATTATCGTCAATCAGCTCCACCGGAAGCATCACCAAACCCTTATCTAAATCTCCTTGAAAATACTGATATCTTTCATATAGAAACTTCGCAAGTTTTCCCGGATAACTATTTGGTGGTTCCATCTCCAAACGATCTGCTTCTTCATATACAATGCCCGCTTCCGTCGTATTAGATACAATAAATCGTAAAGTATCCAATTTTGCAAATGCACTATATTTCTCATACTGCTCATAAGCCGCCATCGCATCAGTTACACTTGTTACGATACGATTTGAAACAGTAGGTTTACCATCTACAATCCCTCTGAGGGAAACCGTGTATTGACATTCCTGATCGTGAAATCTTTTAAGTGTGCCAAACTCAATGGGCTTCACTAATACAATATCTCCATCAAAAAATCCTTTTTCATTTGCTATGTCTATCATGTAATCCACAAAGCCCCGAAGAAAATTACCTTCGCCGAACTGTAATACTTTAATTGGTCTTTCTTTTTTTTCAGTAATATTTTTATTGATTAATTCCATTTGTTACTTGCTCCCTCTCTTATTCGTGAAAAGTTTATGTAAGCTCTTTCATTATGATTCTACATTCTTTTTCACATGTCGTCAATATCTTTTTGTACATATTGAACACTTTCTAAATTTTTATTGAAATTGATTAATGAGTAATGTATAATGTAAATGCACAAACCATGTAACTAGTTACATATTTTTTACATTTATAAATAAAAAATTAATGTATGCATTTACATTTGTTATGTTATTATTCCCAATCTCAGTGTATAATAATTATCTATTCGAAAAAATTACAAAATATTTCAGGAGGTGACTTGTTTTGACTATTTACGACATATCAAAGATGGCGGGGGTTTCCATTGCTACCGTATCACGTGTTTTAAACGGCAATACAAATGTGAAACCCAAAACTAAGAAAAAGGTATTGGACGTTATTGAGCAAAGTGGGTATACACCAAATGCTTTTGCACGAGGACTTGGACTTAATACTATGAACACTATAGGAATACTATGTGCGGACTCTTCTGACCTCTATCTTGCCAAAGCCGTCTATTACATAGAACGTAATTTGCGGGCAGGCGGTTACAATTCCATTTTGTGCTGCACCGGTTATGATCTTGAAAATAAGAAAAGCTCTTTAAATCTATTACTATCTCAAAGAGTAGATAGCGTTATTATGGTTGGCAGTAACTTTATAGAGTCTAACGAGGAAGATAATTTATACATTCGTGAGGCTGCAAAACAGATACCTATCATGCTTTTGAATGCTGACTTCGATTGTCCCAATGTCTTTTGTACATTATGTGATGATTTCAAGTCTATGCAAGATGCTACTCTCAGCTTAATAAATTCAGGAATAAAGGATATCCTTTATCTATATAATTCAAAATCATACAGTGGACTCAAAAAACTTTCCGGCTATCAATCTGCTTTCCTTATGAAGGATTTACCTATTGATAAGAGATATCAGCAGTTTTATCCCGGTGGTCATGAGGATATTGATGGTGTTTGTCAGTTTCTGAATCAGCTTAAATCTAAAGGGTTGGAATTCCATGCGGTTATCGCTGCTGAAGATATCCTTGCAACTTCAGCGGTAAAATACGCACGCTTAAATAAACTAAATATTCCCGGTGACATATCTATTATTGGATATAACAATTCCATTCTTAGTGTTTGTTGTGAACCGGAAATAACTTCTGTTGATAACCGTTTAGAAAGCCTCTGTCAGCAATTGGTAAAAACACTGATCGACACTTTAATCGGTAATGAAATGCCTCAAAAAACTATTTTTTCTGGCGAATTGATAAAACGCGGAACAACCGCTTTTTAATAAAGGAGGAAATTTTCAATGAAAGAATTTATGGATAAAGACTTTCTATTAAACAGTCCTACAGCTCAAAAGCTTTATCATGATTATGCAAAAGTAATGCCTATCTTAGATTATCACTGCCATATTAACCCCGAAGAAATTGCTTTAAACAGGCAATTCGATAATATAACTCAAGTATGGTTAGGCGGCGATCATTACAAGTGGAGACTTATGCGTTCTTGCGGTATTGATGAATTCTATATTACAGGAAATGCATCTGATAAGGAGAAATTCTTAAAATGGGCCGAGGTTCTGGGTAAGGCAATCGGCAACCCTCTTTATCATTGGAGCCATTTAGAACTAAAAAGATATTTTGATTACCACGGAGTATTGAATAAAAATACTGCAGAAGATGTGTGGAATATCTGTAATGAAAAATTAAAGCAGCCATCTTTAAGTGTCCGCTCCATGATTAAACAGTCCAATGTTACTCTCATTTGTACCACCGACGATCCTATTGATTCCCTGAAGTGGCATGATAAAATTGCAAAGGATACTTCCTTTGATGTACAAGTACTTCCTGCATGGCGGCCGGATAAAGCTATGAATATAGAAAAACCGGAATTTATAGACTACATGGATAAATTAGCGCAAACAAGCAACACATCCATTACCTCCTTTGCCACATTACAGGAAGCTCTGAAAAATCGTATGGACTTTTTTGCTACTATGGGATGCAGTGTTTCTGACCACGCTCTTGAGTATATTATGTATCTTCCTGCTACCAATCAGGAAATAGAATCAATTTTCTCAAAAAGATTACAAGGGATTGCTATTAATAAAGAGGAAGAACTGAAATTTAAGACAGCGTTCATGATTTTTGTAGGTAAAGAATATCATAAAAGAAATTGGGTGATGCAGCTTCACTATGGTACAAAACGTGACAACAATAAAGCCATGTTCGAAACACTTGGTCCTGATACGGGCTATGACTGTATCAATAATTATGCTCCTTCTTCACAGATGGCAGATTTACTTAATTCTTTGGAGCAAGACAAAGCCCTTCCAAAAACTATTATATACAGTTTAAATCCCAATGATAATGCTGCGATAGGAACAATTATTGGATGCTTCCAAGATTCTACAGTAGCCGCCAAAATCCAGCATGGCTCTGCCTGGTGGTTCAATGACCACAAGCAAGGCATGACAGAGCAACTGACTTCCCTTGCTAATCTAGGTAACCTCTCAGGATTTGTGGGAATGCTTACGGATTCCAGAAGTTTTCTCTCTTATACTAGGCATGAATACTTCCGCCGAATTCTATGTGACTTTATAGGGGGAATGGTTGAAAATGGTGAATTCCCGGATGATATGGATGTTCTTTCTGAAATAGTAAGAGATATTTCTTATAATAATGCAGTTCGATATTTTAATTTTAATCTATAAAATATAAGTAGTAAGAGACTATAAAACATGTATGTAATCAATGTTCTATAGTCTCTTTTTTATCTTTCTGACATAATATATTGCTACCATAAGTGCCGATATGCCTGCCGAAATATTACTAATCATCATAACCAGACCAACACTTCTTTCACCTGCATTAGTGAAATTCTGAAATGCCCAAAGTACCGGAATCCGGAAGATAAAAACTCTGGCAAAATTTAAAACAAGGGTTATCTTAGTCTCTCCTATGCCATAAAGAAAAGCAAGTACCGCTGCATTGGCACCTAATATCACAGACCCTAATGCCTCATATTTATATATGCCTATAATCATTTCCTGAAATGCGTAATCATTACCGGCAAAACAACCGCTAATAAATGTAAGCTGCCACATCACCAACACAAAAAATATAGTTCCCATGACCACATTTATAATCAAGGTTGCATAAAATGCTTTTAATACTCTTTTATACTTCCCGGCTCCCATATTCTGGCTGATAATAGATGCGGTTCCTGCCTGATATCCGTTCTGCGGATTCGTAGTAATTCCTCCGATATTATTTGAAACTCCTAATGCCCCAACCATCGTTGCACCATAGATTGTGCACATAGCATTAACTACAACCTTACCAAAAGCAAAAGCAATTTTTTCTATAATAACAGGGATAGACTGTATGAGCATTGGTTTCGTTACATTTCTTTTTAAAGTCACTTGTCTTAAATCCAGACCAAATACATTATCTCCTTCTCTCATAATCTGTATCAATGCAAAAAGGAATAAAAATCCCTGTGAAATTAGCGTAGCTATGGCAATCATTATCAGATCCCCATTCATCCCATATACAAATAAAGCAGTTAGAGCTAATTTTAATATAATTACTACACCATTTAGATAAAGTATCTTCTTCGTACTCCCTCTTGCCCTTTCCACTGCAATATAAACATTATTAAAGAAAAAAATTACCATAGAAAAAAGTTCTATAACAAAATAGGCAGTTCCTATTTCAATCAATGTCTCCGGAGTACCCGCCAATTTCAGAAACTCTTCTTTAAATGGAAGGATACAGGCTAGTACAAGAACACCCATTCCAACACACATTGCATACAGACTACTTACTCTTTTTTTGACAAGTTCATAATCGCCGGCACCATAAGCCGCACTTATCTGAATCCCTGCACCAACCGCTAAACCTCCGCCCAATGCAGAAAGCATCATATTAATTTGGGAAAGATAAGCTACTGCCGATACGGAGTCACTCCCTATATATGATGCCATCATCGTATCAAATATTTTAAATAATTGATTTAAGCTTTCATATACCGCAAGCGGAGTTCCTACCTTAAGAACAACTTTCCATATGGAACCGTTTAAGCTAAATTCTCTGAACTTTCTATCTTTTTCGGATAATATATTATTCCTTGACATTTTTTAACCTCATCTTTTACCGTTTAATAAGGAAATTATATGTCAATAATACAGCGTTTTCTATAAATTATATGCTCGAATAATAAAATATCACTGTTTATTTGTCATGAATTTGGTATACTATAATAAGGTACTGGAATAAGGAGAAATATAATATGGCAGTAAAGTTAAAAAGCAATCATCAGATATATGTAGAAAAAGCCGCACGTACTGCTGACTTTGTTATGCCTGCAAACCACTATCATCCATACTATGAATTATACTTTCTTACTGAAGGAAGATGCCGCTTTTTTGTGGGAGATAAAATATATACACTTGACAAAGGCGATATGCTGATGATTTCCCCCGGTGATTTTCATCATACATATTATTTTCCGGGAGAAATCTGCGAACGTATCACAATATACTTTAAAATCGATAGCATTTTATTTTATAATAATGAGATAAAAGAAATACTGCACAGTGAGAAATATATACTATCACAAACCGGAAAAACTTTGTTTCCTCCATTACTTAAAAGAATGCTCACAGAAAACAAATTGGAGGATTCTCTTTCTGAGTCTCTGCTACGCTGTTATCTGACTGAATTCCTTTTATTAGTCTCACGTTACCGTAATAGTGAGCTGATGCCTGATGAATCACTTTCTATCTATGAAACTGAAATAGCTTATGCGATTCATTATATATGTAATAACTATAGAAAATCAATCACACTTACCGATGTGGCAGAATATGTAAACTTAAGTCCTTCTTATCTCTCTAGGAAATTCAAAGCCGTTACCGGTCTGACTTTCAAGGAATATATAAATGGAATCCGACTGAAACAAGCTTCGATTCTGCTTCTTTCCACCTCGGATTCCATTACTGATATCGCACTCAATTGCGGTTATAATGACAGTAATTATTTTAAAGACCTTTTCAAAAAAACTTATGGTATGTCTCCACGGGCTTTTCGTAAGTCTTAGGCAATTATTTCCTCAAACTGGGAATTATATAACTCTGCATAAAATCCATTTTTTGCTAATAATTCCTCATGGTTTCCTTGTTCCACGATATCTCCATCCTTCATAACAAGAATAATGTCCGCATCTCTAATCGTAGATAAACGATGGGCTATTACAAAACTGGTTCTGCCCTTCATCAAATTGTTCATTGCCTTCTGGATCTGTACTTCCGTTCTCGTATCCACAGAGCTTGTGGCTTCATCCAGAATTAAGATTTTATTGTTCGCAAGAATTGCCCTTGCAATCGTAAGCAGCTGTTTCTGTCCCTGGGATACATTGCTTGCATCCTCATTCAGCTCCATCTGATAGCCGCCCGGCAATGTTTGAATAAAACGATGGGCATGAGCTGCTTTCGCCGCTGCTATTACCTCTTCATCTGTGGCATCTAATTTTCCATATCTGATGTTTTCCATTATCGTGCCTTTAAATAGCCATGTATCCTGTAAAACCATTCCAAAATACTCTCTCAGCTCACTTCTGTTAAAATCCCGGATATCGTGACCATCCACCCTAATGGTTCCACTGTTTACATCATAGAAACGCAATAATAGTTTAACCATTGTTGTCTTACCGGCACCAGTGGGTCCAACAATTGCTACCATCTGACCTGACTTTACTTCGGTACTAAAATCATGAATAACTACTTTATTCTCATCATAGCCAAACTGTACATGTTCAAACCCAACATTTCCTTCCACTTGTGCAAGATCCACAGGGTTCTTGACATTAACGGCTTCCTCTTCTTCCTCTAAAAATTCAAAAACTCTTTCTGCCGCCGCAGCCGTAGACTGAAGCATATTTGATACTTGTGCCACTTGAGTAATCGGCTGTGTAAAGTTTCTGACATATTGGATAAATGCCTGAATATCTCCAATCTGAATCGTTCCCTTAATAGCAAGCATGCTGCCGCTTACTGCGACCGCTACATACCCAAGGTTCCCGACAAAATTCATAATGGGCTGCATCATACCTGATAAAAACTGTGATTTCCAAGCCGATTGAAATAGGATACTATTTGTTTCATTAAACTCTTCTAGCACATGTTCTTCTCTATTATATGCTTTGACAATATTATGTCCGCTATATACTTCTTCTACCTGACCGTTAATTTTACCAAGATAACTTTGCTGTGCTACGAAGTATTTCTGTGAAAACTTAACAACAATTCCAATCAATGCAGCCGATACCGGTAAAATAATCAGTGCTATTAACGTCATGATTGGACTGATACTCAACATCATAATCAGTATACCTACAATTGTCGTCACTGAAGTTATCAAGGTGGTAATACTTTGATTTAAACTCTGTCCAAGGGTATCCACATCATTTGTAATCCTGGATAAAACTTCCCCTACTGTTTTAGATTCAAAGTATTTAAGTGGCATGCGGTTGATTTTCTCCGAAATTTCTTTCCTGAATCGGTAACTTAGTTTCTGAGATATACCCGTCATAATCAGTCCCTGTACAAAGGATAAAAGTGCGCTCAGTGCATATATACCAAGCATAAAAATCAGTATCTGGGCAATTCTTTCAAAGTTTATACCGCCCGTACCGGAAACTTTATTCATCAAGCCATTAAATAATTCAGTGATTGCTTTACTAAGGATTTTAGGACCGACTATATTAAAAGTGGTGCCCCCTATAGCAAAAATCATAACTGCAAGCAGTCCATATTTATAAGATCCCATATATGCAATTAATTTTCTGGCACTTCCTTTGAAGTCCTTTGCCTTCTCTCCAGGCATCATTCTACCGCCAGGACCATGCATTCTTCGTTGAGGTCTATTATTCTGTTCACTCATTATGCAATACCTCCTTTTAGCTCAGCTTCGGATAATTGTGATCTGGCAATCTCCTGATAGGCCACACATGAGTGTAATAATTCTTCATGAGTTCCTACTCCGGCTACTTCTCCATTATCCAGAACTACAATCTGCTCTGCATGTAATATCGTACTAATTCTCTGTGCTACTATAATCACAGTAGCATCCGCAAGTTTTTCTTTTAATGCCCTTCTTAAAACAATATCTGTTTTGTAATCCAGTGCTGAAAAACTATCATCAAATAAGCATATTTTCGGACGCTTTGCAATTGCTCTTGCTATGGATAGTCTCTGCTTCTGTCCACCGGAAACATTGGTACCGCCCTGTGAAATCTCACTTTGATACATCTCAGGCTTACTGGAAATGAATTCTGTTGCCTGCGCAATCTCCGCTGCTTCTATCATATCTTCATCGCTTATAAAATCTCCTCCAAATTTTATATTGGACTCAATATTTCCTGAAAATAACACTCCTTTTTGAGGTACATAGCCTAACATACTATGCAGCTTTGATTGGGAAATGTCTCTGATATCAAATCCATCTACTGTAATTCTTCCTTCAGTCACATCATAAAATCTTGGAATCAGTTGAACCAGTGTGGATTTCCCACATCCGGTACTTCCGATAATTGCTGTTGTTCTCCCGGGTTCTGCCGTGAAATTAATATTCGTAAGAGCCTCTTCATCTGCCCCGGGATATCGAAAGCTAACATTTTCAAAACTTATTAATCCCTGACCTTCCTTGATTTCCTCATCTCTTACTATCTCTTTATCTTTGATGGTAATCTCAGTTTGAATAACTTCCTCAATACGACTTGCCGCAACTCCTGCACGAGGGAGCATAATTGAAATCATAGTAATCATTAAAAATGCCATAACAATTTGCATCGTATACGAAATGAATGCAAGCATGTCGCCAACTTGTAAATTACCCATATCTATTCCTTTGGATGCGAACCATACAATCATAACCGTAATTCCATTCATAATCAGCATCATAATAGGCATCATAAATGTCATTACACGATTCGTGAATAATTGTGTATTCATAAGCTCTTTATTGGCTTTATCAAAACGTTTCTCTTCATATTTCTCTCTGCTAAAGGCACGGATAACCGGAATCCCTGTCAGAATCTCTCTGGATACCAGATTTAATTTGTCAACTAAGGTCTGCATAATCTTAAATTTGGGCATAGCTACAACCATTAGTATTCCTACCAATGCCATAATTGCCGCAACTGCCACTCCGATAATCCAACCCATGCCGGTTCTGGTGTTTGTTACCTTTATTACGCCTCCTATTCCGATAATAGGTGCATATAATATAATCCTAAGCAGCATCACCGATACCATCTGTACTTGCTGAATATCGTTGGTACTTCTTGTAATTAACGATGCGGTGGAAAATTGATCCCTCTCCGCATTGGAAAAAGAAACTACCTTATGGAATACCCTCTCACGCAAAGACATACCAATCTTAGCAGAGGTTCTGGATGCTAAAAGGCCTACAAATATTGCTGTTGTCATCATAACAACGGATATTCCCAGCATTTTACCGCCTTTATTTAATAAAAACCTCGTCTGTATGGACCCAACATTTAAGCCCATAGCTTCATATTCTGTTTTAACAAATTTTACAGCCATCTGAGATATCATGGAGTCACCGATTCCACCATACTCTTCTATTGCCTGATCCCTGTAGTCCAATATGTCATCTTTTGTCAGCATCCCGCTGTCTATCATATCTTTTATACCGTCTATGTTCGCTTCCTCTGATGTCTCAAGTACTGTCAGCATTGCCATAGGTACTCCCAAACTTTCATCAATCTTAGCAATAATCTCACTATCTTTCGTACTTAACTCATAGTTTCCGTCTTCTCTTTCTGTATAGAAATCTTTTAAGAATTCTGCATCACTTTCATCCATAAACAAACTTATATTTTCAAATGTATCCGCTCTTAATTGTTCCGGAGCCACATGTTCTATACCATTTTGCCCGATACCGATATCCACAATATCAGCCGTATACTGAGGCAAGGCCAAATCACAATATGCCTGTAATATCAAAAGAGCAAGGATAGCAGCTACAGCTGCTTTAGATTCGCTTAAATATTTTAAAATTTTAAACATATTTCTCTCCTCTTAATTCTTCTTCCATAATATCAGCTAACTGATTCCATAATATGATAAGTTCTTTCATATTATTTTCACCCATACGTGTCATTATTCTATGCATAACCTTATCCATCTGCGCTTCATTCTTTTTTCTTGCTTCTGTTCCTGATTCCGTTAAATAAACGTACGTATTTCTTCTGTCCTCCTTATCCACGTCACGTACAATGAATC
>CAYXCV010000054.1:0-16755 GCA_964463365.1 uncultured Kineothrix sp. | reverse complement strand
CAGTTATTACAACGATTGATTTATGTAGTTACGCTATTTTAGAGCAAGAAATTATTATTGCCGACATAGCAAAACGCTACGTAAAGAATGTTTTATTTGAAATATGGTTTTTATGGGCGGTTTTATTCTGCTCAATAACTACACTACTGATAAAGCGGTTTGCACACTATAAACCTAGAGTTCTTGCATTCCTTTTTATTAGCTATATTTTTTTGCCAGACATGTGGAATATGCATTTATATAAGTATTTATTTCCCTATTTTTTAATAGGGTACATATGGAATATAAAGAACGGGCAACAGAATTTAAAAATTTATATCAGACAGAGTAAGAACCCTAGAATTTTTGTAGGGGCTATAATCCTTCTAATAGTGTTATATTTTGTGTTGTTATCTTTTTTTAATACAGATTCATTTATATATACATCCCAAATTTCAGTGTTGGGTAAAACCGTTAATGCCGGATTTGAGCAAATCTGCATTGACCTTTATAGATGGATGATTGGCTTAATTGGATGCATATTGGTGTTGGTTTTTATTAGAAAATTATCAGCATTTCATCTTAAAGCTTTCAGTTTAATAATTTACTTTGGCAAGCATTCAATGGGAATATATATTATAAGTGGCTATATGAATTCAAGGATATTAGCAAAGCTGACTTGCAATTTCAATATGAGTTATGTAACTGTTATACTAGAAACAATTACTATGCTCTTTATTACTTGTATTATTATTGAGGTAATAAATAAGCATAGGCGTCTGTCGCAATTGTTGCTAGGAGGTAGATAAGATACTATATTATAACTTTTACCCTTCGGTTTCTGATAATGGAGATACATAAGACTCTTTCCTCTTTTCGCACTGTACTAAAGAAAAAGATAATTGATATATGGAATTCAGAATCATATATGCATATACGTGAATTGATACGTGATGGAAGGGAGAATATAAGTATATGCAGTAAGCGTGATACAATTTTATTTTACACAAAGTAAAAGTCACTAATTAATATAGTAATAGCAATTTATAATTGCTTCTTATCATAATACTTTTTGCATTGGTACTTTTGTGACTTTAAAATTATGTCGATTTAGATATAATCATTTGGTAAGATGTTATATGAAGATTAATTAAGAAATATTATGGAGGACATATATGAACAGACACAAAAGTTGTAAAAAGTTAAATATTTTTTTAATAATCTTATCTATTGTAGTTGCAATAGGATTTTTCGCATATATCATATATTCAGTTAACCAGCAAGCAGTAAAGTCAGATAAGTCGCCAGAAGAAAGCAATAGAATTTACATAGAGAAACAGCTGGAAAAAGCGTATGAAGCAGAGAATGAAAGATTACAACAGAAAGAGTTACAGCAAATCATATCAGTTAATTTGCCTGGTATTATTTGCTGGGGAGACAGTCTTACTGCGGGAGCTGGCGGAGATGGCACTACATACCCGAGTATATTACAGAGCCTGATAAAGCAAAATATTTATGACATTCCTGTAGTCAATGCAGGAGTCGGAGGTGAGACCTCGATAACAATAGCTGGCAGGGCAGGTGTAATACCATATATTGTTAAAGGGTTTACAATTCCAGCAGATCAAACTCCTGTGCAAATAAGTATTACTTCCTCAAATGGTAGTCCGGTAGCTCCTTTAAGACAGGGGGATCATTTAAATCCATGTATTATTGGTGGAGTTGAGGGAATGATAAGTATTGTGCAAGAAACATACATTAGTAAAGACTATAGCTACTATTTTACAAGAAGTATGGAAGGTAATGAGACAATAATTGAAGATGGTACTGAAATTATTCCATCCTATATCTCTGCTTACAAGGATTATCTTCCAATAATATTTATGGGTCAAAATGGAGGTTGGAATGATATTGATGATCTAAAGGTTCAAATACAAGCCATTATTGATACATATGGAAATCATAAGAGTTATTTAGTTTTGGGATTAACGACGGGTACAGCAGAGAGTAGATCTGACATTGAACACGCTATGCAGGAGGAGTTTGGAGATCATTATATTAATCTGCGAGAGTATATAAGTGCCAATGGAATGAAGCTGGCAGGACTTACAGCTACGGAAGAGGATAAAGAGGCTATAGAAGTTGGTTCAATGCCTCCAAGCTTATTACATGATACAGTACATTTTAATTCAATAGGATATAACTTGATAGGTGATGTGCTATATAATCGGATGAATGAGTTAGGTTATTTTAATGAAATTATTAATTATATTAATTCAACATATGATACACAATAAACAACATGAAAAATCCCCGCTCGGTCTTTGGACAGTGCGGGGAAAATATTGTCGTTAGTCGGCAATTCTTGATTTGATTTCATCAAAAATGCCCCGAAGATAATCTTGACCTTCCACATCCCTGTGGAATAATCGAACAGCATTTTATAGGCAGGTGAAGAAGCAAATTGAAATAATGCGGTATCAAAAGAAATACCTCTTTCAATCGAATAATCTTCAAGCATGGAACGCATGACAGTAACTGCGCATAGTTCCTTTTGCTGATTATTAAGTTCATTTAATTTCATACGAGTCACTCCTCAATTCAAGTGTCTGTATCGCCTTTTTCATTGCAGAAGCAGAACTTGGTCTTCCAGACGATAGGGAAGGAGCGTTATAATGGCGATATTATCTGCTTCCAGGGAGCCAGGTTCTCCATAGCCACCAGAGGTATAAAGCTGCAGAGTTCTGGCTGCGGTGGGACGGAAATCTGATACTACATGGCGTAATTACTTATTTCGCCATTTTTTACATTATTTATCGTTTCCCTCTAACTTATCAAGCTCATCTATGCATTCAATAAAGTGCTGTTCTACAGGTGACAATATGTATTCTCGCTTCTCTTGATATTTTCCATACTCCAAATGTGCCTTCTCTAATGCCTGTTTGTGAGTAATATTCCCTTTTGTTGTCAAAATATTACGCCTTGTCATTTTTAAATAATCATCAATTGTTTCTAACCAGTCCTTCATATACATAGGCTCTTGGTTTAAAGCATGTACTTCTGCAATGTCCAAATATGCAGTCACAATCTTATTCAATGCATCAAGTTCTTTTTCATCTAAGTAATTCTTCGCAATCTCAACATCAGATTTCTTAATCTGTTTGCCAGACCATGCTGTTAGCCCTATATTTTCTTTACCAGAATCAACTCTATGATAAATTATTTCAGCCGCAGTATGTTTATGTGCGGCCCAATGCATCTTATTTTGGATCTGTTTGAAAAATACTGTTGAACTTTCAGCCTTCGGATTATAATCGATACTGGTAGCATAAATCTCTAAGACCTTTCTCCAAAAAACTTTCTCTGATGATCTGATGTCACGGATTCGGGTTAGCAATTCATCAAAATAATTACCACCTCCCAAGTTTTTAAGTCGTTCATCATCAATAGCAAAACCTTTATTTAAATATTCTTTTAAAATAGCTGTTGCCCAAACTCTAAATTGAGTTCCCCGAAGTGATTTTACTCTATAACCTACTGAAATAATCACATCTAAATTATAGTAATCCACTTGATAATCTTTTCCATCTGAAGCAGTGTAGGCAAATTTTGCCCAAACTGTTTCCTTTATCAATTCACCTTCCTTAAAAATATTACGTATGTGTTTCCCGATTACACTCTTATCCCGTTGGAACAGTTCAGCCATTTGATCTATAGAAAGCCATACTGTATCATTATCAAATGTAACCTCTACTTTTGTTATTCCATCTTCCGTTATGTACATTAAAATATTTGATTGTTGCACGAATATACCTCCAAGCAATTTAAAACTATACCTATGAATAAGATGCTAGTTGTGCATTATACTCTGTTCTATGTTTTTGATTCCTTCTAATTATAAATCTATCGCAAATAGGTTTATTTTACAATACCCCTATCTAAATCATCACATAATCCGACATCTTAAAGCCAAACCCACCCCTCATAACGCCAAAATCTTTATTTTGCTATTTATTTCAGCTATGCTAATTATGTTACTGCTTCAAATTATCATTATTAATAGAAATAGGACTGGAAGTCGCCAGAAAACAACGAGCACTTATATCTGTAAAAGCAAGGAGGAGCTAAATGAAGAGAGTATTATTTATTCTGTCAGAGTATGGCTATTGGGGTGAAGAACTAATTGGTCCATTAGAAACACTGGAATCAGAGGGAATCATAGTTGACTTTGCTACGCCAAATGGGAAAAAACCACATGCATTGCCACCAAGTATGGATTCGGAAAGTATTGATCCTCCACTTGGAAAGGCGGTAGTATCAGAGGAAATGGCAAGAAAAGTACAAGCCATAGAAAATTCGGATAAGCTGAATCATCCTCTTAATCTAAAAAAATTAATTAAAGAACGGCCTTATTTATCTAGTTCAACGTATTTGAGGGATTTCGAAAAGTATAATGAGTCAGTGGAAGCTGCCGCTGAGGAACTGGATAAGTATTGTGCACTATTGATTGTTGGCGGAAGTGGTCCGATTGTAGATCTTGTTAATAATCAAAGAGTACATGATGTGATTTTATCTTTTTATTATAAAGATAAGCCAATTGCAGCAGAGTGCTATGGGGTTGCTTGCCTCGCCTTTGCACGGGATTACGGAATCAGAAAAAGTATTATCAATGGAAAGCATGTAACCGGACATCCACTAGAATATGACTATAAAGATGGGACCGGATTTTATGGAACTGATTTTAATATGGGTCCGCCACCATATCCGCTTGAATTTATATTAAGGGATGCAGTGGGAGAAACGGGAGAGTTTATAGGAAATGTTGGAAAGACAATTTCAGCAATCGTGGATTACCCATTTGTTACCGGAAGATCTACAGCAGATTCTTATAAGACTGGTGAACTTTTAGTAAGTGTGCTTAATGATGGACTCAGGAAATATGGATTCTAAGGAGAGAGAATATGGCGAAATTATTAGAAGGATTAAAGGTGGCAGTTTTAGTTGAAACAGAATATATTCATCAAGAAGTTGTTCATTATAAAAGAGTTTTTACAGATTTAGGAGCTACCGTGGATTTTATGGCAAATCTTTGGGGAAAACCGGAGCTTAAAATTATAGCAGATATCACAGATACGGAGAATCCGGAAGAGCATATACATACCATGGTACTTACAAAAGACGTTGCCCATTGCAATCCCAATGATTATGCAATTGTCTTGGTTGCTGCCAACTATGTGGCATGCAGATTAAGAGAAATCCCGCCAATGTTCAGCCTGGGGAGTATAGAAAGACTAAAGACACCGCCGGCTGTTAGATTCTTTGCCAATGCAATGATGAATAAAGACATTGTAAAAGGTTGTTTATGCCATTCACTGTGGCTGTTGACTCCGGTACCGGAATTGTTAAAGGACAGAAAGATAACCTGCCATACTGTTGTTTTAGCAGACATACACAATGCAGGTGCTATTTTTGTTCCCGATCCCGCGCATGTTGTAATTGATGATGATTTGGTTACAGGTCGTTCCGCAGGAGATCTGGATGCATATACGGATTCATTAATTGCAACTTATTTGAAACTGAAAAACAGAAAACACCCAATATGATAAGGAGAATGATTTATGGATAATTCAATGAGCCAAGCTGCAAAAAATTTGTTTCAAAAAACTACAAATGCATATCAATATAAATTAAACCCTTACTTAAAAATAGATAATCTCTTTAAGTTTCATAAAGAATTAATTGAACAAGACGATTATGAAAAAGGAAACAAATGGATGGATCATTTAGAAAATGATCTAATGAAGTTTTGGAACAAACCTTCTGTTCAAGGAATGGAACATGGACTTTTCAGGACCTATTTTACCAATGAGGGTGAACCCTTGCCGGGTCTTGATGAAGTTGAGAAATGGCCAAAATCATATCAAAAAACAATAGAAAAGGATGAAGATGGGAATTATACAGCAGAAGCAGGAGGACTGCTGGAAGGGGATGAAAAATGCGCAGATAAAAACTATGTACGCGCTCATTCAAGACAAACCTTTGCATATGGAATAGCATATCATATGACCGGTAATACAAAGTATTTTGAACTTTGCAGAAAAGGGGCATATGCAATGCTTGATTTAATTGACGATGATGGTTCTATGTATACAAGGCAAAGGCTGAATGGTGACTGGATACATGATGTGAAGACGAGAACAAGTCAGGATTTGGCTTACGGAATGACTGGTATCGGATTCTATTACTATCTAACCCATGATGCTAAAGTATTGGAAAAAATATTGTTATTAAAGAATTATATTTTTAAGAATTATTATCATCAAGGTAAAGATTTGTTTACCTGGCTGCCATATAAAAATCGTTCACCTCAGCAAAGTATTGAATTGGTGGCACATTTAGATCAGCTTTATGCGTATATGTTATGGCTCACACCATCGTTACCACAACCATACAAGGATGAATTTAAAGCCGATATGGAGAAAATTGTTAACATTATGATTGAGCGTTTCTACACAGAAGTATTCGGAACCTTCTGGGGAAGCAGTAACTCACCTGATATGAAGGTGCTGGGTACGGATCATACAGATTTTGGGCATTCTGTTAAATCAATGTGGGTCATTTTCCAAGTTGGTGTGTGGACAAATAACGTAACTTACATGAATTTTGCACGTCCTAAAATACATGCTATTTTAGAAAATGCATTTGATGAAGGGAATGGTTCCTGGAACAGAAGAATTCTGCAGGATGGTTCCATTGATAAGGATAAGGAGTGGTGGAGTTTGGCTGAGCTGGATCAGGCAGCGGCCATCTTAGCATTAAAGGATCCCACATATTTACAGTACTTAAATAAAACCTATGCATTTTGGTTTAAAAACATGGTTGATAATAAAAACGGAGAGATATGGCATGTTTTGGATGGTGAAACTTTGCTGCCAAAGAAAATTTTCCCGAAAGCACACTGCTGGAAAACATCCTTACATTCTTTTGAACATGCGTTATTTGGGTATTTAACATCTAAGCAATTATTAAATGAGACCTTTGATTTATACTATGCGTTTGAATCTTTGGATGATGTGAAATATCAAACAGTAACTCCTTATGTGTTTAAGAGTAATATTACGAAAACAGAGTCAGTAAAGGTAAATGGTGAGGAAGAGCTTATTAATGATGGTGATATAGACAGATTAAATATTCGAGTTACCTTTGATTCTCTGCATTAGGAGGTGCCGATGAAGGATAAAGATGGTAATCATAAATTAATAGAACAGCTTCTATGCGATGGACTTGATTATATGTTTGGAAATCCGGGTACGGTAGAGGAAGGATTTCTAGATGCCATAAGTGATTATAAAGACTTTCACTATATCACCTGTCTGCAGGAGTCTATCTGTGTTGCGGCAGCAGATGGTTATGCGCGAAGAAGCGGGAAATGCGGCGTGGTACAGTTACATAGCTCCGTAGGCTTGGGAAACGGTATTGGAATGCTGTATCAGGCGCTTAGAGGTAACGCTCCCTTGCTAGTCATTGCAGGGGAGGCAGGCATTCAATATGATGCCATGGATGCTCAGATGGCATGTGATTTAGTGGCTATGGCTAAGCCGGTTACGAAATGGGCACAGAGAGTCATAGACCCAGCCTCTTTATTAAGAATGGTAAGAAGAGCAGTCAAGATTGCAATGACACCACCACAGGGACCAGTATTTTTAGCACTCCCTTTGGATATATTAGATCAAATAAATAGTGAAATAGTGCGTCCTAGTGTAACCATACACAACGAAAGCATTCCATCCGACTTTATTTGTGAGGAGCTGGCAGAAAAGCTTTGTAAAGCCCATAGGCCTATTTGCATTATGGGAGACGGAGTCAGCCAGTCAAGTGCAGCCAAAGAGCTTGAAAATGTATGTGTAAAAATTGGAGCACGTGTGTATGGTGCCAATCATTCACAGTTTAATTTTGATGAGACAAATCCTCTTTACCAAGGAAACTTGGGGCATATGTTTGGAACATCAAGTAAAGCTGTAGTAAAGGATGCGGATGTTGTTTTAATTGTTGCAACCTATGTCTTTCCGGAGGTATTTCCTTCTTTGGAGGAGGTTTTTGATGAAAATGCTTATATAGCCCATATTGATTTGGATGCCTACGAGATTGGTAAAAATCATAGGGTTGATTTGGGAATTTGGGCCAATCCTAAGGTAGCACTTAAGAAAGTATATGAGTATGTAGAAGCCTGCCAGACAAAGGAGCAAGAAGATGAAGCGGCAGAACGTATAAAACAATTACCGGCCAAGGCTATTGGAGGTAATGAGTGTCTATTCCATTCATTTGCAAGGGAACTATCGGATAAATTAGATGAAAATTATATTATATTTGAAGAAGCTCTTACCAGTGCACCATATTTGGAGCAGTATTTTCCCAAAACAAAACCTGGCAGATATTTTCAAACAAGAGGGGGATCTCTTGGAATCGCCATACCAGGTGCGCTTGGAGCAAAACTTGCAGATTATTCCAGTCATGTCATTGCAGTTGCCGGCGATGGTGGTGCAATGTACACAATACAGGTTCTGCAAAGCCTTGTTCGTTATCAGATTCCTGTCAAAATAGTAATATGCCAAAATGGAGGGTATCAATTACTAAAAAATAACATTGATGTTTATTGGAAGGAAAAACAGGAAACAGTAAAAGAATATCCGGATTGCTTTACGATTGAACCGGCAGTAGACTATCTAAAGATTGCAGAATCAATGGGAATTGTGGATGGTATGTATGTTACAAAAGAAGAGCAGATAAAAAAGGCTGTTTCTGATATGTTAGCTTGTGAGGATTCATATATGCTTGTGATTAACACTTAACTTAATCAATTAAAGACGAAACCAGAGAAGTAAATGTAAGAATCATTTACTATCTCTGGTTTTATTTATTTATAGCAACACTTTTCTTAATTGACAGATGTTAAATGTGTTTGATATACTGCTGTTAGGAAGTCAGCAGAGGTGACAATAGCTAAAGTGCAATGCGCGATAGTGTCAAAATTACATCTTATGAGGGGTATATACACTGCATTTATTTGGGGCGCGGTGATAATATGTAATGATAAAGTACCAAGAAGGCATAAGCCATTAGCGAGATGCTGTCTTTTGGGTACTTTTTTATATTTATAATCTGCATAAGAGGTAAAACAAAGAAAAAGAGCGTGATACTAATGAGTGGAAGAATATTTCGTCCAATACGATTAAATCGTATGAGGGTAAGAAGATACTTGCAGAAAGGTTTGAAGTTTCCTCTGTGTATTATAACAGCCGGAGTGGGCTATGGTAAGAGTACAAGTGTGAAAGATTACTTGGAGAGCAGCACTAGGAAGAGAATATGGCTGCCTATGAGGAAAGAAAAAGATGAAGTCAGCATATGGAAACGTTTAGGTGAGCTATTTGCAGAGAATGGTTTCGGTAATGACTTAATGGCGGAGGAAGTTCCCAGGGAGGCCAAGAGCCGCAAAAGAGTGATTGACTTAATTAATAAGAATATAAAAGAACCTTTTATTCTTATTTTAGATGATTTTCATAAAATAAATAACAGTAATTTTAATGCGCTGATAGAAGATATAGTGAATGCAGAGATCCCGGATTTTCATATTCTTATTATATCAAGGAGATATCCGGATATTCCATATGATGAATGGTTTATGAAAGATAAGTGTTTTTTAATTGAACAGTCAGTTATATCATTTACCAGGAAAGACATTAATAATTTTTTTGCACTGAATGGAATTGTTTTGTCAGATGAGGAAAATGAATTGATTAATGAACTTACGGAGGGCTGGATTTCTGCGGTTTATTTGATGTTGCTAAGTTATTTGCAGACTGGAACTGTAGATAATATAAATAGAATCATTCATATGACAAAGACATCGGTATTTGACAGATTAGAGCAGGAAGAAAAAGCTATTTTAGCTAAACTGTCATTGCTTGATAATTTTACAGTTGAGCAAGGAGCTTATATAACAGAAAAAGGGAACGAAGATTTTGAGCGAATATTACGCAATAGTTCTATTGGCATTCATTTTATCCATTATGATATCAAGTCGGAGTTTTACAGCATACATAATCTGTTAAGAACTGTGGCATACGATGCACTTTTAGAGGGAGATTATGATATCAGTAAACTCTGGATACGTGCAGGTAATTGGATGAAGAAGACGGAACATATTGAAAGTGCACTTAATTGCTATGTTCGTGCCGATAAACCGGAGTTAGCTTTACAAATGCTAAGGGATGTCTATAATCTTAATGATTATATGAAAGCACCCAAAGTTTATCATGAATTTTTTGATGGTATCAGTATTGAAATGAAAGTAAAATATCTCAAGCCGTATTTGTATTATTTATATAATGTGTACTTGCTGGATGATCAGGCGGAGGCAGAGAAGGAGTTTGAAGTACTATATCGATTCTGCAGAAAGCAGTTCAAACTAGCGCCTTGCTGTAAGAGTAAGAGAAATTACAGTGATGTAATGACGATGAGAGCAATTTTCTATTTTAATGATTTAGATAAAATGGAATCTGAACTTGATAAGGTCTATCACATGTGGGCAGGGGAAGATTATCATTCGGAAATCTTGGGTTATAATTGCACTGCACTTTATAATGTGCCTGAGGTACTGCATATCTATTACAAAAAAGCAGGAAGTTTGTATGAAAATACCGGAAAAATAAAATCACTATCTAAAAAATTTTTGAATATTATCAAACTCACGGATGCCGGATGGGACTGGATGATTGACGGAGAGTATAAATATATGACCGGTGACATGGATGAAGCAATGAAATATAGTAGTATTGCTTTTCAGAAGGCCATATATCAAAAAGATATCAAAGCAATTATTGCAGTAGGGGGATTAAGATTAAGGTGCTGCATTTATCTTGGCGAAAGAGATAAATTCACGAAAACGCATAAAGAAATGAAAAATATTATTGAACATACGGATCAGAAGGGAATTGATTATAATTACAATTTAATTAATGAATATATAGAAATATGTATGGATAGAGGTATCACGGAAAAAGAGTGGTTGGAAAAGGAACAATTAACTCTGAACAATATACATAAATCCGCCCAATGCGGAGTTCTTAGTTATGCTAAAATTCTATACCGAAATAAAAAGTATGTACAGCTGGAAACCATAGCGGAAAAGATGTTCAATACAGAGAGTGCTGAACATTTTTACGGTTTGCAGATTGCTGGTAAAATATTCCACTCTATTGCTGTAAAATATCTATTTGGTATGGAATTGGCGAAAAAATGGTTGTCGGAAGCCATAGAGATGGCAAGACCTGATGCGATTATCAGTATATTTATGGAAATGTCAGATGAAATTCTGGATATCTTAAATGAAATGGATAGCAATGATACTTATATCAAAAAGATTATCATGCATTGCAAGAGATATCAGGATGGTTTGCGGGTAGTTCAAAGCTCCAATGGAAGACAAGGAAAGGCCATGCTTTTGACCGCACGGGAATACGAAATGATGAATCTGGTAAAAAGAGGTTATACCAATGCAGATATCAGCCACGAGCTGCATGTGGCTGTCGTTACGGTAGAAAAAATTTTATCCGGTATTTATCGAAAACTTAAAGTTTCAAATAGACAGGGTGCCTTACGAGTGTTACAAGATGTTCTGTGATTAAGATATGCTATCTGATATACTATCTGATATTTCGTTGACATAACAAGGTGCTTCTACTATAATGATGATAAATAAGAACGAAGGGGGAACATCCATGAAATGTCCTTTTTGCGGTCACGAGAACACAAGGGTAATTGACTCCAGACCGGCAGAAGATAATAATTCTATCAGACGCCGCCGTGTATGTGATGAATGTGACAAACGTTTTACCACTTATGAAAAGATAGAAACCATTCCTCTGATTATTATTAAGAAAGATAATAATAGAGAAACTTACGACCGCACTAAAATTGAAGCGGGAGTTCTCAGGGCTTGTCATAAGCGTCCGGTGAGTGCCAATCAGATTAATCAACTGGTAGAGGATATTGAAATTAAGATTTTCAATATGGAAGAGAAAGAAATATCCAGTCAGACAATCGGAGAAATTGTTATGAATAAGTTAAAAGATTTAGATGCAGTTGCCTATGTCAGATTTGCTTCTGTTTATAGAGAGTTTAAAGATATTAATACCTTTATGGACGAGCTTAAGAAAGTGTTAGATAAGTAGTCGGGCAACGGATGGAGTTATAGATAATAGAATGAAAAATAATATCAATATAAGGGTCTTATATAAAAGAGGGTTACTTTTGGTTTCGAAGTAATCCTTTTTTGTACTAAATTTAGAACTTGCAATTTGTTAGAAAATTGTATAAAATGAAGCGAAAATTAAATATAGACGAATTAAAGGAAGGAATAAAACACATGAAAAGAAAAGGAATTAAAAAACTCCTTTCAGTGGTTGTGTTGACAACACTGACTATTGCACTGAGTGCTTGCTCGGGTGATAAGACAGGCGAGAATTCTTCTCAGATTACCATTGGAATACCTCAGGATGTTGAGGATAGTCTTGACCCCCACAATGCAGTGGCGGCGGGAACTAAAGAGGTATATTTCAATCTATTTGAAGGTCTGGTGAAACCGGACAGTGATGGTAATTTAGTCCCTGCAGTTGCAAGCGAATACAAATCCTCAGAAGATGGAAAGGTTTATACATTTATACTGAGAGATGGAATTAAGTTTCACGATGGAAGTGCTGTTACGGTAGAGGACATTAAGTATTCGATAGATAAATGCGCCGATACCAGTAGTAGAGAACCACTGATAGCGGCGTTTACTAATATTGAAAGTGTCAATATTATAGATTCGAAGACAGTAGAGATTGTGCTCATAGAATCAAACACAGAATTTGATGCGGAGCTGGCTAATATTACAGCAGCAATTATACCCGCAGCTAATACAGAACCCGATTCCAATCTCATCGGTACCGGTCCATACAAATATGTATCCCGTTCCCCTCAGGAGAATTTTGTAGTAACGAAGTTTGAGGATTATTGGGGGGAGAAAGCTCATATTCAGGATGTTACTTTTAAAGTTTGTGCCAATGCAGATTCACTTGTTATGGATTTAGAGGGTGGTTCTGTTGATATGATAGCCCGCATAACGGCTGCTCAGGCAGAAGAGCTTTCTGATAATTTTAATGTATTGGAAGGAACGATGAATCTGGTACAGGCTTTGTATCTGAATAATGGGGTAGAGCCGTTTAACGATATTAAGGTAAGACAAGCTCTTTGCTATGCGATTGACCCTCAGGAAATCATGGGATTTGTGTCAGGAGGCAAAGGAACAGAAATTGGAAGCAGTATGTTCCCTACTTTTGGTAAATACTATATTCCTGAATTAAATGATACTTACAATCAGGATCTGGAGAAGGCAAAATCACTTCTTGCAGAGGCAGGATATCCGGATGGATTTTCCTTTACAATTACGGTTCCCTCTAATTACCAGCAGCATATCGATACGGCGCAGGTATTGGTAGAGGAATTCAAAGCAATTGGCGTAACGGCAAATATTCAGCTGATTGAATGGGATAGCTGGTTAAGTGATGTGTATGCCGGCAGAAATTATCAGTCTACGGTTGTAGGTGTAGACGCATCAAGTTTGACCGCAAGAGCACTGCTGGAACGGTTCGGCTCAGTAGCTCCTAATAACTTTATTAATTTTAACAGTACGGATTATGATTATATGCTAACGCAGGCGATTATGAGTACGGATGCGGATGAAAAAATTGAATATTATAAGGAATGTGAGAAGATACTGTCTACAGAGGCAGCAAATGTTTATATTCAGGACTTGCCGCAGTTTGTGGCAGTCAATAAGAAATATGGCGGTTATGAATTCTATCCGCTGTATGTTCAGGATATCGCGAAGCTTTACTTGATAGAAGAATAAGCATATACTATGTGTACTAATTGCAAAAGATACGATAGGAGGACAGAAAATTGAAATATATCGGTAAAAAGATTGTTATGATGGCAGCTACCTTGGCTGTGGTATCGTTTCTGGTTTTTCTGTCCTTTTCTCTTATGTCCGGTGATCCTGCTACTTCCATGTTAGGAACACAGGCAACGCCGGAAAAAGTGGAAGCACTGCGGGAGGAGATGGGATTGAATGATCCGTTTTTCACGCAGTATTTCAGATGGGCAAGTGCATTTTTAAAAGGTGATATGGGAACCTCTTATAGTTATAAGATTCCTGTAGATACTATGATAACGGATAAAGTTCCTGTTACACTGACTTTGACCCTGATGGCATTTGTGATGATGGTCGTAGTTTCCATACCCTTAGGTATCTACACCGCAAAGCATGAAGGCGGTCTGATAGACAGAGTGATATATATTATCAATCAGGTAACTATGGCAATACCGCCATTTTTTGCTGGAATATTAATTACATTTTTATTTGGACGTATTCTCAAATGGTTTACACCGGGAGGTTATGTCTCTTATAAAGATAATTTACTTCGGTTCATAGGATATCTGATATTTCCGGCAATCGCCATCGCATTGCCGAAAGCCGCAATGGCGGTGAAGCTTTTAAGAAGCTCTGTATTGGAGGAGCTTAAGAAAGATTACGTCAGAACAGCCTTCAGCAGAGGGAATAGGAGCAACCAGGTATTTTATAATCATATACTGAAAAATGCCATTATTCCGGTTATCACCTTCATGGGAATGGCATTAGCCGATATGGTTGCGGGAAGTATTATTATTGAACAAGTCTTCAGTATACCCGGATTGGGGAGAATTCTTCTGACATCTATTTCTAACAGGGATTATCCGGTGGTGGAGGCAATTATTGTTTGTATTGCATTTATTGTAGTGGCAATCAATCTATTCGTGGACATTATATATCAATTGGTGGATCCCAGAATATCGGTGGAAGAAGAGTGAAAGAAACAGTACGGTAATGATGAAAAGAATAATAAAAAAAGATAACTATAACTTAATAGCCGGTGCCATTCTTGCGGGATTTATACTTCTCCTTATAATAGCAGGCTTTTTTTATATGCCCCATGATCCGAATGCGATGGATCCTTCGGCGAAATTTGCAGGGGTTTCATGGAAGCATCTGATGGGATGTGACAATTTTGGACGGGATGTGTTCAGCCGTGTCCTGTTAGGAAGCAGAACCACATTGTTTGTTGCATTCTGTACCGTTTTAATCGGTACGGCAGGAGGCATTCTTTTGGGTGCTTTAACCGGTTATTACGGCGGTTGGCTGGATGAGGTACTGATGAGGATCAATGATGCTGTTTTTGCCTTTCCTAGCCTGTTGCTTGCCCTTGTTTTTATCAGTATATTGGGACCGGGTAAGAATAACGTGATTGCAGCACTCGGCATTGCATTTATTCCAAGCTTTGCCCGCATTGTGCGGGGTGAGTTTCTGAAATACCGTAATATGGATTTTGTTAAAAGTGCGAAACTGCAAGGTGCGGGGAGTCTGCGCATAATGTTCGTACATATATTGCCCAACTCCATGCCGGTACTGCTCTCAGCAATTATGATAGGTTTTAATAATGCTGTTTTGGCAGAAGCGGGAATGAGCTATTTAGGGATTGGAGTGCAGCCGCCGGAACCAAGTCTGGGGCGTATGCTCTCTGAGGCACAATCCTATCTGTTTACAGCGCCTGCCTATGCTATTTTCCCGGGTATCGTGATTATCTTAATGGTACTTGGCTTCAGTCTGCTCAGTGAAGGAATCGGAGGTAGCAGATCATGAGAGAGAGGACGCCCATACTTGAAATACGTGAGTTAAATATAGAGTTTCACGATCATTTAATACCGGAAACGGTAGTATATGATTTTAATCTGACGGTAAAAGCCGGGGAGATTATAGGCATTGTTGGAGAATCGGGATCGGGAAAGTCTATGACAGCACTGGCGGTAGCAGGACTGTTAAGCCGTCGGGATATGGAGAAGCATGGACAGATTTTATATAAGGATTGTAATCTCCTTATCTGCCCGCGTGCACAGCTGCGCAAGTTTCAGGGCAATGAAATCAGTATTATTTTTCAGGAACCGATGTCTTCCCTAAACCCTGTAAAAAAAATTGGCTGGCAAGTGGAAGAGAGTCTTCGTATTCATACGAACCTGACAAAAGAAGAGCGCTATAATAAAGTGATTGAAACTTTAGAAAGTGTGGAGCTGGCGGATGCTAAGAGAATATACCGTATGTACCCCCATGAGCTCTCAGGCGGCATGCGTCAGAGGGTAATGATTGCGGCGGCAATGATCTGTGATCCTGATATTCTGATTGCGGACGAGCCCACAACAGCTCTGGATGTTACCATACAATCTCAGATAATAAAGTTATTAAAGAAGATTAATAAAGAGAGAAATACAGCCATACTCTTTATTTCCCATGACTTAAGCGTGGTGAGACAGTTGTGTGAAAGGGTTGTGGTTATGAAGGGCGGCTATATCGTGGAAACAGGAAATACAGAGGATGTGTTTAGCCAGCCCCAGGAAGAATATACGAAGCAAATGATTGAAGCTATTCCCAAATGTGTAAAAAGCGTGAGAAGTAATTCTAAGGTGCCAAAGAACGTCACCTAAGAATTTCTAAATCTCACGCGCAAATTTGAGCCTGCGGCACAAATATTGCAGGTTGTGGAAAGGCATGTTTATTAATATGGATAATATACTTACGGTAGCAGATTTGAATGTATACTATAAAAATAATACAGGAAGAATAGCCGGTGAAGAAAAGAGGACACA
>CAYXCV010000053.1:0-16905 GCA_964463365.1 uncultured Kineothrix sp. | reverse complement strand
ATGTGAATGATAGGGCAGAGCTGGATAGAAGTATTGCGGATATGAGCAAGTATCTGCCTTATTTAGAAAGCGTTTCCGTAGTACCGGTAGGACTTTCCAAGTATAGGGAGGGATTGTACCCTTTAGAGCCGTTTTCTAAGGAAGACGCCAAAGAAGTCATAGAGATGATACACAAGTGGCAGCAAAAATTATATCCCCGATATGGGATTCATTTTATACACGCTAGTGATGAGTGGTATCTGTTAGCGGAGGAAGAATTGCCTCCCTGTGAGGCTTATGATGGCTATATGCAGCTGGAAAACGGTGTTGGTATGCTGCGTCTGTTACTAACAGAGTTTGAAGAGGCCTTGGAGGATGAGGGGAAACAAGGAATAGAATCAAAGGGGCTTCCAACTAAAATATCATTGGCAACAGGTTTGTTAGCATACCCTTATATACAAAAAATGGCAAAGCAGGTGGAGACGGTGTTCTCTGATACGGAAATTAGCGTGTATCCGATTACCAACGAATTTTTTGGAAAAAGAATAACCGTATCAGGACTTTTGACAGGGCAGGATATACGAAATCAGCTTATGGGAAAGGAACTGGGAGAAAGACTGCTTTTACCACAAAATGTACTTAGGAGCGGAGAGCAAGTATTTCTGGATGATATGACAGTCAGTGACTTGGAAAATGCTTTACAAGTAAAGGTAGATATTGTAAAATCAAGCGGACGCGATTTTATAAATGCGATACGAAACAAGAGTTAACAAATGTCTGTGTGATACAGATAGGAGGTTATAGAATGGGAAAAAGAAAAACGAAACCTATAGTTGCAGTAGTGGGAAGGCCTAATGTAGGTAAATCCACACTTTTTAATGCATTGGCAGGTGAGATGATCTCAATCGTTAAAGATACGCCTGGAATCACAAGGGATAGAATATATGCAGATATTTCATGGCTTGATATGTCATTTACTTTAATTGACACCGGTGGAATTGAGCCTGACAGCAAAGACATTATATTGTCTCAAATGCGGGAACAAGCACAAATCGCTATGGATACTGCGGATGTTATCATATTTATGGTGGATGTAAGACAGGGGCTGGTAGATGCAGATGCCAAAGTAGCGGACATGCTTAGACGGTCTCAGAAGAAAGTTGTCTTAGTTGTTAATAAGGTAGATAATTTTGATAAATATATGACAGATGTTTATGAATTTTATAATCTTGGGATAGGTGATCCGCATCCGATTTCGGCGGCAAATCGTCTCGGGATCGGGGATATGCTTGACGTGGTTACTTCTCAATTTGATGAAACGGTGACCGAAGAAGAGGAAGATGACCGTATACGAGTTGCAATTGTGGGGAAACCCAATGTTGGTAAATCTTCTATTATTAATCGATTAATCGGTGAAAACAGGTTGATTGTATCGGATGTGGCAGGTACCACAAGGGATGCAATTGATACGAAAATAAAGTATCATGGAAAAGAGTATATATTTATAGATACGGCGGGTCTACGAAGAAAAAATAAAATAAAAGAAGATCTGGAAAGGTATATGATTGTTCGGACAGTGAGTGCTGTTGAGAGGGCAGATATCGTCATACTGGTCATTGATGCAACGGAAGGTATCACAGAGCAGGATGCCAAAATTGCCGGAATTGCTCATGACAGAGGCAAGGCTATAATTATAGCTGTTAATAAATGGGATGCCATAGAGAAAGATAATAAGACAGTTAAGGAATTTACAGGCAAAATCAGAGATGTATTATCTTTTATGTCTTATGCAGAGATTGCTTTTATATCAGCGGTTACCGGTCAAAGGCTGACTAAGTTATATGAAATGATTGATATCGTGAATGAGAATCATTCCATGCGTGTCGCTACCGGAGTTTTAAATGAAATTATGTCGGAAGCGGTAGCTATGCAGCAGCCCCCGTCTGACAAAGGCAAGCGGCTCCGTTTATACTATATTACCCAGGTGGCAGTAAAGCCTCCAACCTTTGTAATATTTGTCAATGATAAAGAACTTATGCATTTTTCATATACACGCTATATAGAGAATAACATAAGAGAGACATTCGGATTTAAAGGCACACCATTAAAGTTTATTATCAGGGAAAGAAAGGAAAATCATTAACGTGGAACGTATCATATGTTTAGCTATCGGATATTTGTGCGGAGTGTTTCAAACCGCTTATCTATATGGAAAAATGAAAGGTATCGATATCAGGCAGCATGGCAGTGGCAATGCCGGAACTACTAACACTTTGCGTGTACTGGGAACTAAGGCCGGACTGATCGTATTTGCCGGGGATGTGATTAAATGTATCCTTGCCATTGTGGTTTGTACTCTGTTGTTTGGAAAATCTCATCCCGATCTTATTTATTTGCTTAAATTGTATGCAGCAGCTGGGGCGATACTGGGACATAATTTTCCTTTTTACTTAAATTTCAAAGGCGGAAAGGGAATTGCGGCAACGGCCGGACTGATGCTATCCTTTCATCCATATTTTCTACTGGTTGCAGTGATTATGTTTTTTGGAGCCTTTCTAATCACACATTATGTATCTCTGGGTTCCTTGCTGGTATATGCAGCATTTATAATACAGATTGTTATTTTCGGACAAATAGGTGTATTTGCAAATATGACACAGTCAGCTCTTATTGAGATGTACATAGTTGCGGCGTTTTTAACTATCATGGCTTACTATAAGCACTGGGGAAACATTAAACGGTTAGTAAAAAGGGAAGAAAGAAAAACCTATCTGTTTAAAAAGAATAAGGAGGGAAAATAATGGCAGATGTAAGTATAATAGGTGCCGGGAGTTGGGGCACTGCATTGGCGGTACTTTTGCATAAAAATGGTCACAATGTCACAATTTGGTCCATTATAGAATCAGAAATAGAAATGCTTCAAAAGGAACGTGAGCATAAAGATAAGCTTCCTGGAGTTAAATTGCCGGAGGATATGGTCTTTACGGCAGATTTAGAAGAGGCAATTAAAGGCAAAGATGTGCTTGTCCTTGCGGTACCATCTCCTTATACAAGAAGTACCTCTCACATGATGAAAGATTATGTCTCAAAGGGACAGATTATTATAAATGTGGCAAAGGGCATAGAAGAAAATACCTTGCTGACATTATCACAAATAATAGAAGAAGAGATTCCTCAAGCGGAGGTTGCTGTTTTATCAGGTCCTTCCCATGCCGAAGAAGTAGGAAGAGAAATCCCGACCACCATCGTTGTAGGAGCTGAGAGAAAGGAAACAGCAGAGTATTTGCAGAATCTATTTATGAATGAAGTTTTCCGTGTTTATATCAGTCCGGATGTTCTGGGAATTGAGCTTGGTGCCGCACTGAAAAATGTGGTTGCACTTGCAGCCGGTACTGCAGATGGACTCGGATATGGTGATAATACAAAAGCTGCCCTTATTACAAGAGGAATAACAGAGATCGCTCGTTTAGGTACTGCTATGGGTGGAAGATTTGAAACTTTTTGCGGACTGACAGGAATTGGCGACTTGATTGTCACATGTGCGTCCATGCATTCCAGAAATCGTCGAGCAGGCATTCTCATTGGTCAGGGATATACTATGGATGAAGCAATGAAAGAAGTTAAGATGGTGGTGGAAGGTGTTTATTCCGCAAAAGCAGCGATGGCACTGGCTAAAAAATATGATGTACAGTTACCAATCATTGAACAGGTGAATGCCGTATTATTTGAAGGAAAACCAGCAGATGCTGCTGTTAAAGATTTAATGATACGAGATAAAAAATTGGAAAATTCCGACATACCTTGGTAACAAGGTATGTATTTATATGATAATGAAAAGATAGAATATATTGTAATCTATGAGGGAGGATTGTCATGAATACTAGTAACAGCAATGAATTCTGGACAAGGGAGGATGACTCTTGGAGCTTGGATCAACAAGGGCATAAAAAAAATGCACGTGATTTTGGTATTGTCTTTGTTGTATGTTTCATCATTATTATTACGGCGGTAGTATCTACTGTTTTATATACGATCTGGGTGGATAAAGTAACAGAATATAAATTGAAAAATTTAGACTTCACAGTGAACACCTATCAATCAGGAGACTGGGTACCTGTAAACACATGTAAGATTAAAGTATCGGATGCTTTTACAATATATGATTCGGAAACGGAATTATGGCTGCCTGCCAATAAAAAAATAATAGGAATACATGCAGAGATTATAAACGAAGAATATGACATCAATGGTGGAATCCATAATCCCTATGTTAATTACGGGGAGAGCTATTATAGTATCCCGGTGTTTGATACCAATATAATAGAATTAATTGAAAAAGCCGGTTACATACAAGATGAAGTACTTTCCTCTTACGATGCCGGATATTATTCGGATGAGTCCGGATATTATTTTTTCATGGTAGATAGGGAAGCGGATACCTTTTCTTTTATTGTTGACGATACAACCATAGGGAGAAGGAAAATAGAAAAGGTTCAAACACGCAATGTTATTAAACTGAGCCTTGATGAGGAAGGGGGCAAAAATAATGAATAATACAACTAAAAAAGGTCTTTCAGCCGGTATGATTGTAGTTACGATTATTGTTGTAATGATTTGTTTGATTATTGCCCTATCTATTGGCAGTAACTCATATTATCGTGTTGTGTACAAGTTGGAACCGGAAATATTAGAAGCACAGGCAATCTGTATCGGAGATACTTATAACAATAAGAATAGTAAGGATAATCATTTATTTTATCAGATTGAAATTACATTAAGAAATGACAGTAATGTCCCGGCGGAACAATCTTCAACCAGCTATTATTATGATACAAAGACTTATGATTATGTAGAAATTGTGCATGACAATGGAATTCTCGGTTATTCTGATACTTATCTTATACCACCTGGGGAAATAGGAAAAGTAAAGGCCATTGTGGAAATTCCAGGGAGCCCCAGCAGGCTATCTGTTTCGAGTCTTTATGATTACAATAAGGAAGTTATTATAGACCTGAAACGATAATATACTTGATTTTTTAGATGGAATATCGTAACATAAATATATTAAAAGACAAATATTGTATGGAGAGGGATTCAAACATGAGTGGGCAGAAACAAGGCTTTTCCAGTACGAAAGAATATGTAGCTTCAGAACAACTGATGGCGAGTGTGAATGTAGCCATAGCGTTACAAAAACCACTTCTTATTAAAGGAGAACCGGGAACCGGAAAGACTATGCTTGCGGAGGCTGTAGCGAAATCTCTTGGCAAGCAACTTATTATATGGAATATTAAATCTACGACAAAGGCACAAGAAGGTCTCTACGTATATGACACGATACAAAGACTCTATGACGGACAGTTCGGTGAAGAGGGAGTAGATGACATTGCCAGATATATTAAACTAGGCAAATTGGGAGAAGCATTTGAAAGTGAGGAGCAGGTAATACTTCTGATTGATGAAATTGATAAGGCGGATTTAGAGTTTCCTAACGATTTGCTATGGGAATTGGACCAGATGGAATTTTATATCCATGAAACTAAGAAAACGATCAAAGCAAAACATCGTCCTATAGTGATTATCACTTCCAATGCTGAAAAAGAGCTGCCGGACGCATTTTTAAGAAGATGTATTTTTCATTATATTGATTTTCCAGATGAAACGTTAATGGAGGAAATAGTCAAAACTCATTATCCCAATATAGAAGATAATTTATTAAAGAATGCAATGGATGTATTTTACTGGATTCGCTCTATTAAGGATGTTCGTAAAAAGCCAAGTACTTCCGAACTGATAGACTGGGTGAATGCACTTCAAATCGGAGGCATCCCGCTGGATACGCTAAGGACAAACCTACCTTTTATTGGAGTAGTTGTAAAGAAAGATGAAGATCTGGAAACGGTAAGAGGAAGGCATGGGTATTAATATGTTTGGCAAATTCTTTGATACGTTAAACGCAAAGGGATTAGACGTTACCTTAAGCGAATGGCTTACCTTACAAGAGGCGCTTGATAAGGGCTTGTGCAACAGCAGTCTCACACAGTTTTATTTTCTTTCTAGGATGATTCTGGTTAAGAGCGAAACTGAATATGATAAATTTGATTTGGCCTTTGAGGAGCATTTTAAAGGAATATTATCTGAGAATGAAATATCCAAGAATATGCTGAAGTGGCTGGACAAACCCGAAATGAGTGATTTAATCCATGAAGAAGAGAGACACTGGATGAATCAAGGGGAAGAACCGGTTATAGACAAAGAAGATGTGGAAGAAAAATTTAAACAGCGTATGAAAGATCAAGACAGTGAGCACAATGGCGGTAGTTATTGGATTGGTACCATGGGGAAAACTTCTTTTGGTAATACCGGAGGTAATATGGGCGGAATCCGGGTAGGTGGAACCACCGGTTTTCAATCAGCCTTTCAAGTGATCGGAGCCAGAAAATATAGAGATTTTAGAGACGATAGAATTATAGATAACAGACAGTTTCAAGTTGCGCTAAGGAAATTAAGACAATTTTCCACGAGATTAGATATACCTAAGACCGAATTAGATATTGATGGTACAATAAACAAAACATGTAATAATGGAGGATGTCTTCAAATAGTAATGGAAAAGCCCAGAAAGAATGCAGTTAAATTATTACTTCTGATGGATTCGGGCGGTACAATGATACCTTATACAAAATTATTAAACGAATTGTTTCAGTCAGTGAATAAATCAAATCATTATAAAGATGTAAAAACATATTATTTCCATAATTGTATTTATAGCAAATTATATAAAACACCGGAATGTGAAAATGGGGACTGGATTGATACAGAGTGGATGTTTCGGAATCTAGATAGTGATTATAAGGTAATTATTGTGGGAGATGCGGCAATGGCGCCTGAGGAACTATATTCGGAAACCGGAAATTATAGAGGACCAAACGGCGGACTTTCCGGTATGGACTGGCTACTTCTTATGAAAAAACATTATAAGAAGATCGTCTGGATGAATCCAAAGATGGCACCCGGAAATGCACCATGGCGAGAGGCAGAAACAGCAATAAAAAACATCCTTCCCATGTATAAACTAACTGTAGACGGCTTGAATCAAGCAATGACGTGCTTGATGGTAAATAGGTGAGGTACTGATTATGTTGTATAAAGTAATGATTGTTGATGATAATATGTCAAACTTAATAATGGCACAGAAAACATTGGAAGAGGAATATGAAGTACTTCCTATATCCTCGGGAATATCTGCATTAGAAGTACTTCATGACATGCCGGATCTTCCTGATCTTGTTGTACTGGATATTGATATGCCTAATGTCAACTGATTTCAGGTAATCAGTGAAATGAAACATGTGGAACGACTAAAAGATATACCGATTATTTTTCTGACGGCACAAGATGATGTGACTACAGAACTGGAGGGGTATAATCTTGGAGCTATGGACTATATTTCCAAGCCCTATACTGCCAGTCTGCTGAAAAAAAGAATTAATGTTCAGATTCAGATTCTGGAGCAAAAAAGAGAGTTAGAAGATATCAACAATCTGCTTTCTGATGTTATCCAGGGACAGAGAAAAAAAGAAACAATTGAACACTACGCGATTGTTGAAATGTTGGTTCATATGCTGGGAAGTAGAAATAAAGCATTGGCAGCTCATTCTAATAGAATCGAAAGATATATGAGATTCTTTTTGTCAGACCCAATCATAACAGCTATGTATGGATTGGATGAAGATAAAATAAAAACCATGTGTATAGCCTGCAGAGTGCATGATGTGGGAAAGATATGTATGCGAGAAATACATTTATCAGACGTAATATTTGAAGAAACTAAAGAGTTTGATTATGAAGTGGATAAAATGCATACGGTGGTTGGCGGTGACGGCGTAAAAAAACTAATGATGATAGATGAATTGGTTTGTGATTTTACAACATGTATATATAATATGTGCCGGAGTCATCATGAGCGTTTTGATGGGAATGGCTATCCTGACAAACTTGAAGGTGAAAGTATTCCTTTAGAAGCAAGAATTTTAGCTATCATAGATACTTATGATGTTCTAAGAATGTCGAATTCTGTCAGCCATGCAGATGCTTGCGCGAAGATCGCTGTTATGAAAAAGAGCTATTTTGATCCTGTACTTGTTGATTTCTTCTTACAAAAAGAAAAATTAATTGAAAATATCGTACTTTAAGAGGGCGGAATGAAACTATTTCACAGTAATAATTTTCGAACAAGAATATTAGCGGATAACCCAATATTTTCACTAATCACATGGTTAAGTGGAATCATCTGTTTTAGTATGGGGATGCTTAGTCTGATAGTTAATTTGGAGTGGTATATAACAGTGCTGTTATTAACCAGTTCATTATTAACTATCGGATTTTTTTACTTGGGGAAAAAAGAAGAACTGCAAAATAAAATAGATTTATTATTTTTAATTTATTTCAATTTTATTGCTTTACCACTTATGTATCTATTAATAAATTTAGAAGTGAGTGAGATGCCTATTTATTTTGTTTTGGGTATTCTATGTACAGCTGTTTTGCTTAACGGAAAAAGAAGAATTGTAATGATTGTTTGTGAACTTGCAGTATACTTTCTTGCAATATGGTATGTGATATTTAATCATGCAAACGGATCTTATGATACTGCAAAACTCCCTTCTTACATTTATATAAGACTTTTGCTTGCAGTCATAATTACAGGAATCGCAGGTGGATTATTATTAAAATATAGAAACAGAGTTCTTCTCGAAGAAGTACAGAAAAATGAAGTGCAGGCGGGGATTGCCAAAGCAGCCAATTACGAAAGAGAGTTATTTATGACAAATTTGCTGCATGAAATACGCATACCGCTAAAAAACATATTAGAAACGACAGATATGCTTCAGGAGATGAATATAGAAGTTCAAAGAGAGGAAGATATCTTTTTCATTGATAATATTGTTAGGGAAATGCTTATTACTACTGATAAATTAGTGAATGAAGAAGAGGATGTGAAAAATGAAAGGGCGGTCACTCCCCCTAAAGTAGTTCATGAAAATAAAAAGATTATTTGTCCGGATGCTAAAATAATGGTAGTGGATGATAATATTATTAATTTGGAAATAGTTAAAAGCATGTTAGAACAATATCAATGTAAAATCGTGGGAGCTATGAGCGGCAGAGAATGTCTGGATATGCTCGTACATAACAGAGTGGATATTATATTGCTGGATTATATGATGCCAGATATGGATGGTATGGAAACACTTAAGAATATCCGTGAAGCGGAAGCTGATTCTGAATATCAAACTCCTGTAATAGCCTTAACTGCGTATGTGGAAAGCGGAGCCAAAGAAATGTTTGTGGATGCAGGATTTAATGATTATATGATGAAGCCGGTAGAGATTAAGAAAATATATGAGATTTTAAATAAATACCTAGCAGAAGAGAAAATTGTTGAGGTTTAAAATGAAAGAAAAAAAGGTGGGCTTAATAAAAAATAATGAATATGTATTGCAAAAATATACTTTTGAATTATTTATAGAAAGTATGTTTTTAGTTGCATTGATGTCTTCCTTTATTAGTGTTATTCAAAAAGATGGATTTATTACGATTGCACTTCACTTAATATTAGCAGCAGTTTCTTTAGTTATGGTATTTATAGTGAAAAGAACAGCTCAATATGTTGAATTAGCAAATGTAATCATTATAATTGTGGAGTTTATAGGACTACCAATACTCTTCTTTACGGATGGTGGTATGTTTAGTCCTGTTCCAATATGGATTACTTTAAATATAATGTTTATGCTTTTGTTTTTAAAGGGGCATAAACTGCTAATTGTAATTATGGCTTTGCTTGTTGAATATAGCTATCTTTTCAGCAGAATTTATCTGCATCCGGAAATAACAAATATACCAAGTAATAGGGGAGAGATATTTTTTGATTACATATATTGTATTGGTATAGCAATTATTTGGATCCTATTATTTGTCGCTGCTCAGGAGAAATTACATAAGAGTGAAAAAGAAAGACTTGCCCAAAGCAAAGATATGATTGGGCAATCAGGCATTTTAAAAAGTCATGAAATTAATAATATATCTAATGATATAAGGATGCCCATGAGTTCCATTATCGGGATTGCGGAATTTATATTAAAAGAGGAAGTTAACAATATTGTTTGTAATGAAGTATTAAATATAAAAAACCAGTCTTATGATATTCTTTCAACAATAGATGATGCTCTGGCTTATTCTAAGTTAGAGGCAGGAGATACAGTATTATATCCATCGGAATTTTATGTAAACGATTTTTTAGAAGGAATTATTGATTTTATATCAGATGATATTAATAATAAGGATCTTCGGTTTATTACAAAAATAGATCCTACTATACCTAGAATTTTATATGGCGACAGCAATCATATGCGTCAGATTTTTATTCATTTGCTTCTTGCGTCGATATCAATGACAAGCGAGGGTAGGATTATTTTTGAAGTGGGCTATAATAGAGAAGAAGGATCGGATGATATTATGCTGATATGTAGTATATCAGATACAGGGAGCGGTATGGAACAAGCGGATGTGGATTCAGTACAAGGTCAAAGTACGACTGATACCTCCCATAAATCCAATCATCTGGAAGGGGTAAAGTTAAAACTCACATTATGCAGAGAGTATCTGCATTTAATGGGTGGCGATATTGATGTAGAAAGCATAAAAGATATTGGAACATCAATAAAATTTAAGCTTAAAAATCGTATTATTGATGAAAAGCCAATGCTATCGATAGTTATAGCTTCTGAAAAGAAACCCAAAGTGTTAATATGTGCGGAAAATGCAGAAAGAAAAAGAAATTGGGATACTATTGTTGCGGAAATGGGAACTGATATTACTTATGTCTATAATAGATATAGTTTTGAAAAAGCAGTTAAAGATACCAAATTTGATTTTATTTTCATGTTCCGGGATGTCTATGAAAGGGTAAATTCAATCATTGCATATTATCATTGTGAAGACAGTATTTATGTGGTTGGAGATTATAAAAATGTTTATGGTGATTTCGGAAAATGTAAACTAATACGACTCCCCTTAACTTGTTTTAAAATAGCTAAAATCCTAAATGAAGAATGGCAAAAAGAGGAGTACCTGATTGCACATAATCAGGGTAGTTTCTCTGCAAGGGGAAGCAGAATCCTTGTGATTGATGATAGCTTTATTAACCTGAAAATTGCTGCCGGAATTTTTGAAAAGTATGGAGTGAATATAGATATTGCTACCAGCGGTGAAGAAGGACTGAAAAAAGTAGCAAAAGAAGAGTACCATCTCATTTTGGTAGATATGCTTATGCCTGATATGGATGGTAAGGAAGTGCTTAAAAGAATCAGGCAGATAGATGGTGAATATTATAAAACAGTACCGGTAATTGCTCTAATGTCAGAAGGTGGAGAGAGTTTCAATGAAAATATTGTTTTAAAAGGATTTCAGGGTAATCTAATGAAACCAATTAAGGTAAAAAGCATTGAAGAATGTATGCTAAAACTCTTACCTGAAAAATATATTATGAGAATCAACAAGAAAGTTACCGCTGATATACGGAAGAATGAGTTTATTCAAGAAGAAAGAGGATTAAACGTTAATAAGGGATTGTCTAATATAGGGTTTAATAAGGAATCCTATGAGGCAATTTTACTTTCCTATTATCATGAAAATAAGAAAAAAATTGATCGACTGGTAGGAATATTTAAGAAAGAGGAATTGTCGGCTTTCATATCGGCAGTTCATGGAATAAAAAGTACAAGTGCAAGCGTGGGAGCCATGGGATTATCCTCGCTGGCAAGGGAGCTTGAATATGCTGGCAAAGACGGAGACATTGGATTTATTACGGAAAAGCTACCACTATTTTTAAAAGAATATCAACTGATATTGGAAGAAATAGAAAAATATCTTAAAGATAACGGAAAATTAGAGGAAGACGCAGCCAGTCAGTCAATGCCATCCGGCGAAGAAGAAACACTTGAAATAGATATTCTAAATGATTTGAAAGATGTATTGAATCGAATGGACTTAAAAGCTTGTGGAAGTATATTGGAACAAATGAGTACAACGAATTACGGTATTAATGATAATAAAGAAATTAATAAATTAAAAGATGCATTTGAGCATTTTGATTTTCATAATGCTAAAAAAGTTTTAAATGGATTAATTGAAAACGGAGAGTTGACAAAGTAATATAATTGCGATACAATTCAACTAATTTAAGAACAAAAGGCATAGAACAGAACAAGTAATAAACAAATAAAGCTTACAGAAAGTAACCGGAAGATGAGAGGTGCAAGTACTGTTGTTTATGAATACATCTGGGAGCTGTGCAGTTGAATGGTGGATTCCGGTAGACTGCAACGTGTATCTCCGCGTTATGGAGCAAGAGTATCGTCATACTTTAAAGTCTGACCGTACTTATGGAGGCAGGTAATGCGAATTACTTGTAAATTTAGGTGGTACCACGAGTTTAACCTCGTCCTATTTGGGGATGAGGTTTTTTTGTTATTTTATGAAACCAAAGTCCCAATGATTCGTAAAATGAAAGGAGAAAGTGAAATGACAATTTTTGATGAACTTAAGGCAAGGGGACTCCTTGCACAACTTACAGATGAAGAGGAAATTAAAGAACTGATTAATAATGGAAAGGCAACCTTTTATATTGGATTTGATCCTACCGCAGACAGCCTCCATGTGGGACATTTTATGGCACTTTGCTTGATGAAAAGATTGCAGTTGGCAGGGAATAAACCAATTGCACTGCTGGGCGGAGGAACAGGAATGATTGGCGATCCTTCCGGAAGAAGTGATATGCGTAATATGATGACTCCGGAACAGATTCAGCATAACTGTGATTGTTTCAAAGAGCAGATGAGCAAATTCATTGATTTTTCCGAAGGAAAAGCACTTATGGTAAACAATGCAGATTGGCTTCTGGATCTTAATTATATCGAGCTTTTAAGAGAGGTTGGATCACATTTTAGTGTGAATCGTATGTTAACAGCAGAATGCTATAAGCAACGTATGGAAAAGGGATTGAGCTTTTTTGAATTCAATTACATGATTATGCAAAGCTATGATTTTTATGTATTGTACCAGAAATACGGCTGTAATATGCAGTTCGGCGGTGATGATCAGTGGAGCAATATGCTGGCAGGAACTGATTTAATCAGACGTAAACTCGGCAAAAATGCTTATGCGATGACAATTACCCTGCTTCTCAATTCAGAAGGAAATAAGATGGGTAAGACTCAAAAGGGAGCGGTATGGCTGGATCCTAATAAAACCTCGCCTTTTGAATTCTTCCAGTATTGGAGAAATATTGCGGATGATGACGTTTTAAAATGTATTCGGATGCTTACATTCCTTCCCCTTGAGCAGATTGATGAAATGGATCAGTGGAAGGGAAGCGAATTAAATAAGGCAAAAGAAATCCTTGGATTTGAACTGACAAAAATGATACATGGGGAAGATGAAGCAAATAAAGCGATGGAAAGTTCCAAGGCGCTATTTTCCAGTGGTAATGCTGCACAGATGCCTACTGTAGAATTGGAAGAAGAACTGTTTTCGGACGATAAGACAGATATATTATCTCTGCTTGTTGCTTCCGCGCTTGTTGCATCCCGTTCCGAAGCACGTCGTGCGGTAGAACAGGGTGGAGTTACAGTGGATGGCGAGAAAGTTACAGATATTAAAGCTTTATTTGAAAAAAAGGAGCTTGAAGGAGATGGTATCGTGTTAAAACGCGGTAAAAAGAACTTCAAAAAAGTTATTTATAAAAAATAAAATAGAATAATGTTTTTTCCCCTTGCATATATTGTAACAGCAAATATGGAAGGGGATTTTTTTTTGATGGACGCTTTGCATACACCTAATTTATACAAAGACATTCAATTTCGTACAGGAGGAGAAATCTATATAGGGGTAGTAGGACCGGTTAGAACCGGAAAATCAACTTTTATTAAAAGATTTATGGATATTATGGTTTTACCCTATATGACGGAAGAACATGCAAAGATTAGAGCACAGGACGAATTGCCTCAAAGTTCCGGCGGTAAAACAATTACCACTACAGAACCCAAATTCATCCCTAAAGAGGCAGCTCAAATTAGGCTGGGGGAAGATATTGATGTGGGGGTACGATTGATTGACTGTGTGGGGTACATGGTGGACGGAGCCAGCGGACATATGGAAGATGATATGGAACGAATGGTAAAGACTCCGTGGTCAGCGGATGAGATCCCATTTACTCAAGCAGCAGAAATTGGCACTAAAAAAGTAATCAACGATCATTCTACCATTGGAATCGTAATAACGACAGATGGAAGTTTTGGTGAGATTGCAAGAGAGAATTACATACCGGCGGAAGAAAGGACAATTATGGAGCTTAAGAAAATACATAAGCCCTTCATAGTCCTTGTGAATACCGCAAGACCCTACTCGGAAGAGGCAAAAAGGCTGGCAGATGAAATTAGTAATAAATATCAGGTGAGTACTATGCCGGTAAATTGTGAGCAGCTAAAAAATGAAGATATAAATACGATTATGGAGAAAATCTTATATGAATTTCCATTGACGATGATTGAGTTCTATATGCCTAAGTGGGTAGAGATGCTTCCCAATAATCATAAGATGAAGATGGATATTATCAGTAAAATAAAAGAGCTTATGAAAGCATTTGGTTGTGTGAAAGATGTGGCAAATGGCGGTATTGCAATTGAAAGTGATTATATACATAAGTGCAAGGTGGATGGAATCAATATGGCCACCGGATGTGTGGCAGTTTCTATGGATGTGGACGATTCCTATTATTACGAGATGCTTAGTGATCTGATTGGTGAGAATGTGGCAAGTGAATATCAGCTTTTAGCAATCTTAAAAGAAATGGCCAAAATGAAGAAAGAGTACGTTAAAGTACTTCATGCCATTGACGCAGTCAGATGTAAAGGATATGGCGTTGTTACGCCAGAGAGAGACGAAATCACATTGGAAAAACCGGAAGTTATACGTCATGGCAATAAGTTCGGTGTTAAGATTAAAGCGGAAAGTCCAAGTATTCATATGATCAGAGCTAATATTGAAACGGAGATATCTCCGATTGTAGGAACGGAGGATCAGGCACAAGATTTAATTCATTATATCTCTGATGCGGGAACAAGTGAAGAAGGAATATGGGAAACCAATATTTTCGGTAAAACGGTAGAGCAGCTTGTGAATGACGGTATCACTGGAAAGATTGCTATGATTGGTGAAGAAAGTCAGGTCAAATTGCAAGAGACTATGCAGAAAATCGTAAATGATAGTAATGGCGGAATGGTTTGCATTATTATATAAACGTGCAGTAAACGGGCATATCAAAAATAAGAGATGCCCGTTTATTTATGTACAAAATTAAAAACTCATGTTATATTGTTTTTATTAACAATAATGGGAAAACTGTTTTTTAGAAATATAATTATGAGGTGGCAAGATGAACAAAGACTATGAAAAACTAATGAATATCTATGAAAGTGTACAGGCTAAAGTTGATTTTAAGCCGAGAGTTGCTATTGTTCTTGGGTCAGGCTTAGGTAATTTCGCAGATACCATACAGGTAGAAGCCGAACTTCCTTATGATGAAATTGTTGGATTCCCTGTATCCACAGTTCCCGGACATGCCGGAAAGTTTATTTTTGGATATATTGATAATGTACCGGTTGTTTGTATGAAGGGCAGGGTGCATTTTTATGAAGGTTATCCTATGTCAGATGTGGTGTTGCCTACCCGTTTAATGAAACTTATGGGTGCAGAGATATTATTTTTAACCAATGCTTCCGGTGGAGTCAATTATGACTTCAAAGAGGGAGATTTAATGATGATTACCGACCATATTTCCAGCTTCGTCCAAAATCCGTTAATCGGTGAGAATATAGAAGAATTAGGAATCCGCTTTCCGGATATGAGTACGGTCTATGATAAAGAATTGCAGAAAGTATTAAAAGAGGTTGCTTCCGGTTATGAAATCCCGATGAAAGAGGGGGTATATGTTCAGTTTACCGGTCCATCCTTTGAATCTCCGGCAGAAATCCGTATGGTTCGTACACTGGGCGGCGATGCGGTTGGAATGAGTACAGTAGTGGAAGCAATTGCAGCAAATCATATGGGGATGAGGGTGTGCGGAATATCTTGCATCTCTAATCTTGCCGCAGGGATGAGTGATAATCCATTAACTCACGAGGAAGTACAGGAAGCGGCTGACATTGCAGCACCGAAGTTTACTAAGTTGGTGACAGAGTCTGTGAAAAGATTTTAAATAGGCGTGGAGGTTTATGATGATAGACAAAGAGGCAGCAATCAAACTGATAGCAGAAGCTGAGCTGGCAAGAAACAACTCCTACGCACCTTATTCGCATTTTACGGTAGGAGCTGCTCTGATGACAAAAGAAGGCTGCATCTACACCGGTTGCAACATAGAAAATGCGGCATATGGCCCTAGCAATTGTGCAGAACGTACTGCTTTTTTCAAGGCTGTAAGTGAAGGAGAACGTGATTTTAAAGCGATAGCTGTTGTGGGTTCATCGGAAGGAAGTATAATCAACCAATATGCATTCCCATGTGGGGTATGCAGACAGGTGATGGCGGAATTTTGTGAGTCGGAAAACTTTGAGATTATTATTGCAAAATCCGAGAATGAATACTATATAAAAACCTTAAGGGAGCTTTTGCCTGAAAATTTTGGACCTAAAAACTTAAATTATTAGTGTGAAAAACTTGTTTTTCACACGCAAATTTGAGCCTGCGGTACAAATATTGCAGGCTAAGGAAAGGCTTGGAACTTATATATGAATATTCGTTTTTATAATGCAAGAATATTGACTATGGAAGAGGATAAAGATATTTTTCATGGTGAAATCTGGGTTA
>CAYXCV010000052.1:0-17006 GCA_964463365.1 uncultured Kineothrix sp. | reverse complement strand
CTTTTTAAATTTTATAAGCGAACTGCCAACAAATTTACCGATTGGCAGAATACTGACATCAAGACCGACTAAAAACAGCGCCTGTCCAAATATAACGGAGAGGTAGCCAACAATTAGTTTGATATAATCAGCTGGATTTTCTAAGGGTGCTATAAAACCGCAGACAATCACGATGATTGCTGCAAGTGGCAGGGATGAGTAAAACACATCTTTTAATGTACGTAAAGTTTTCATTTTTCCATTATATAATAAAAAAAATAAAAATTGATAGAGTTTTTCATAAATATACTACTGTAAGAATTTGGGGACAGGTGAAAGATACTTGATATATTTGTTTTATGAGATTACAATAAACGCATAGAAGGAATCATTTCAATATGAAGAAGGGACGGTATTTTTTATGACTATTACAAATGCGACAGAAGATGATTTGCAAAATATACTTGAATTACAATATCTAGCTTATCAAAGTGAAGCAAAATTATTTAACGATACGGATATCCCACCTTTGAAGCAAACGCTGCAAGAAATTAAGGAAGAGTACCAAAGGGGAAGCATACTTAAAGTTCTTGATGAAAATGATAAAATTATTGGATCTGTTCGGGCATATGAGGATAATAAATCAGTATATATAGGAAAGCTAATTGTTCATCCTGATTGGCAAAAAAAGGGCATTGGTACAAAATTGCTTTTGGAAGTTGAAAACATATATCCTATTAAACGCTATGAGTTGTTTACCAGTACCCGAAGTGAAAATAATATAAAGCTGTATAAACGTTTAGGATATAAGATTTTTAAAGAAGAATCCATTACGAGTGAATTGTGTTTTGTTTACTTGGAGAAGAAATAATATGGTAAATTATAAAATAATAATAATTTTGTTATGTATGATTTTTATAACGGGTTGCGGTGGAAGTACTGCTAATGATAAATTTGTCGTCAAAGTTAGAAGTACATACGCAGATAAAATTGCGGACAATGGTAGTATTAAGATAATAGAAACAACAGAAAATATGGTTTCGGAACTTAATAAAGATGCTGGAACGATATTATTTGCACTTTACACTAATGATGCATGGGGAATTATAAATGGGGTAGGTGATATTATCGTGGAGCCTGAGCATAGTTTCACATTAGTTCTAACAAATGAGTTATACTTCATATCTGATGATCCAATTAAGTTAACCACTGGAAAAATCTATCAAGTCGATGGTACACATTTCTTACCTGAGCTTGGAGAACTGACGATATTTGGTGGTGGACCCGACTGTGATACGGCTCATATTGTAACAGATGTTTTTATATACGAGGAAAATGGTCTGAAAGGTCTTGTTTCCTCAGATGGTATAAAGTTAACGGAGCCACAATATGAACAAGTCTGTTCTGATTATCATGGAAAATTTTATATAACGCTTCGAGAGGAAAAGTATGGTGTCGCTTGTTCACAAGGTGAAATCGCGCCGCCTGTGTTTGATGATACCCCTAGTATATTAGGGAATGGAGATGATGGTGCGGAGGTTATATTTGCTTCTGGTGAAATAAACGGCACTTGGACATTATATAAGAATGGTGAACCTATTTATGAGGATGTGCCGAATGAATATATAGAGCAGGTAGATGGGGCGATTTTCATTCAACAGGGGAATCATTTAATATTGGTTGATGAGTACTTAGAACCTATTTATGCATTCCCGGAAGATGTTTACTTCAGTGATAATTATATAGGTCCGGAAGGACCGTTTTCGCTGTTAGGTTTGCTGCCTGTTGAAAAAGAAGGACTTCAAGGACTCGCTGACAGAGAGGGAAATATGCTTATCCCTTTTGGCAGTTATGATATATACTATGACACTGAGGTTGGAATGATCTATACGGTGTCTGATAAAGTGAAAGAATATGTGGATATTGGAATAGATTTATCTAAGCGGGAACAAAAATACAGAGATGACAGTATTTACGCTAATCTGCCTGAAACTATTTTTTCACAGGGGACAAGCCAATATAAATTAAGGCTTGGCGGATGGACAACTTGTGTCACGGATTCTCAGCAGAATGTCAACCCTCAAGGACTGGAGGATTTATTACGAACATTTAGTTAAAGTACAAAATAATTATAACATTATTAATTACTTTCTCGCTATTGCTCACTTCATGCGGCGGTATGGCAGATTATGTTGATGACAACATGGAAAATATAGACTTTTCTGATGATAATGCTGAGATAGCTGTAGGAAACGACTTGACCATATCCTACAGCTATCCGGATAATCCAGCTGACGCAATCAGAAGCTGGCTGCAAGAGGAAGCAAATAAACGGAGTCTTCCCATAGAAATTGGGGATATCAGACAGACCGAGAATGATATGGGAGTTAAAGAGGAATTTACAGTCCGTTTCACGAATCATAGTAATAATGCTTGTGTTTTTTCTTTTTCACTCAGCGATTATCTCTTGCTTGACGGAAAAATGAGGAACAGGAAAGAACGGTATACGCCGATTTTATCATCCAAAATGTATGGAATCACTTGGATGTGCTTCATGGTGATACATGGGTTACTGTTGATGTTTTGTCTATGGCAGGGGGCAATATACCCTTCGGCTTGAAAACATGCGTATGCTTATGGATTACGAATTCGGCGTTGGACAGCAGTATACGTTGTTTATATACACGGGAGCAGCTAGCGGTCCATTGATTTATTATGCTGTACAGGTACACCATACAGTAAGGAAACATCTATTTATGAAAATACAATTCTGTATGCAAAATGGAAATATTCTGGCTCCGGCGGCGTCTGGCCGCGCTCACACCATGGAATCATAAACGGGATCAGCGAGGGAGAAAACTTCGATATAAATCAGACGATATCAATTATCGCCGAAGGATACAATATGCATATCGAAATACCGAACGATCAGAGATTTCGCTGGGTACCTGTCGGGTGGAAAGTAGAAAATATGATTGTTGGCGAGTTTTCAGAAAAATCGCCGTATAGCGCCGCGTTTTCTATAGATTCTCAAGGGGGATATAAACTCTATATAACCTACAAAGAAGAAATATTCGATGGCATAGCTTGGCAGGAAACAGGGCAAATGCGCGAGGTTGAAGAAGTGGCTTTTCAAATAATAGAAGAGTAAAAGACCGCATTGAAGATATTAATAAGGCGACCTAACAATCAGGTCGCCTTTAAAAGTTAGCAGGAGCAATAATTAGGTTTCTTCTGTTCTTTCTCTTTTTCTTTTTCCTTTTCGCATTCTACATATACGTTGATAGTGATACAAGTATCGTCATCATCTGGCTTACAAGAGATATCGTACTGTCCCTTTCCTCCATGTTTAACGCTTTTTTCACATTCAACAAAAACATTTAATTCAACACAATTTTCTTTGCTTTTCAACATTATTCACCTCCTTTACTTCAATATATGGCTGGGACATGTAGAAAGTTACATTTTATGTAAATAAATATCAAATATTGTAAGATATTGCGTTTCCTATGATATAATAAACGGTAAATAAATTTAATGCAGAGGAAGAATTTATGAAACATGCTCACCAAATCGGAGATAAAGAAGCAGTAACAACTTCAATGATTGAACACGAAGAAAAAGAATCAATACGCCTTAATAAATATATTAGCAGCTCCGGTTTCTGTTCAAGGAGAGAGGCGGATAAGTATATAGAGAACGGTAATGTGATGATAGATGGTAAAGTAGCAGAAATAGGAACGAAAGTTTATCATCATCAGGAAGTGTTTGTGAATGGAACTAAAATAGAGCCCAGGCAGGAATTTGTTTATATTGTCCTTCATAAACCAACCGGAATCACATGCACCACAGACCGTAAGGATCCTGACAACATTGTTGATTATCTGAATTATGAAGAACCACTTTTTCCCATAGGACGGCTGGATAAAGATACATCGGGACTGATATTAATGACAAATGATGGGGATATTGTTAATAAGATACTTCGCTCCACATACAAACACGAAAAAGAATATATTGTAAGTGTCAATGCTGATATCACACCGACATTTATGGAACGTATTCAAAACGGTGTAAAGATCTACAATGCGGTTACGAATAAATATCAGATAACAAAGCCTTGTAAGGCAGTAAAGATAGCCCCCCGTACCTTTCACTTAATATTAACGGAAGGTTTGAATCGGCAGATACGCAGAATGTGTACTGCGCTGGATTACCGGGTGGTGCAATTAAAGAGAATCAGAGTCATGAATATTGAGCTGAAAGATATGAAAGTCGGTACTTGGCGCTATGCCACAAAAGAGGAATTAAAAATTTTAAATGATTCTATTCAAAGAATAAAATCATAAGAATCTTTCTTGGCTCCGCTATCTGGTATCTTTGTACGATTGGTTAGCTACAGATAAATAGTTATAATATGAGGGAGAAGAAGACAAAGTAGATAGGAGAATTAGATGTTAGAGACAAAACGTTTGCTTTTGCGTCCTTGGCAAAAAGAAGATGCGGAATCATTATATGAATATGCGAAGAATCCCAACGTTGGGGCAGGTGCCGGTTGGCCGGTGCATACCAGTGTGGAAAATAGCCGTGACATTATAAAAGGGGTATTATCCGAACCTGAAACCTATGCAGTTGTACTGAAGAAGACAAATGAACCAATCGGAAGTATTGGCTTAATGATTGGTGATAGAAGTAAGCTTGAAATAGAAGAGGAAGAGGGAGAAATCGGTTATTGGATTGGTGAGCCTTATTGGAGACAAGGACTTATCCCGGAAGCAGTTTGTGAGATTATGCGGTATGGATTTGAATATAGAGATCTAAGATATTGGTGTGAAGTATCTTAAAAATATACAATATATAGCAAATAAAGATAATAAAATTTAGTTTTCAAATAAAATTTATTATGATATAATATAGACAAAAACCATTAGCTAAAAGGAGTCAATAATATGGCTGAAGAAAATATTACTAAAAGTACCGAAGCCCCGGTATGTGTTGTTGGTATCGGCGCATCAGCAGGTGGGCTGGAGGCAATTTGTGAGTTGTTAAATAAGTTGCCGGATAGTACTGGGATGGCATTTGTAGTGATTCAACATCTCTCTCCTGATTACAAGAGCATGATGTCTGAGATTCTATGCAAGTATACGATGATGCCGGTAATCCAAGCAGAGGATAGTATGCTTATAGAACGAAATACAGTATATTTAATTCCACCAAAATACAATATGGAAGTTCGTAACGGTGCTCTTACACTGCATGAGTTAGTTCATACCAAAACAGTGAATCATCCGATTGATATTTTCTTACATTCACTGTCTATGGAATATGAAAGTCATGCGATAGCTGTAATCCTTTCAGGTACCGGCAGCGATGGTGCGAATGGTATTGGCAGTATTAAGGAGCAAGGGGGCGTGATTCTAGTTCAGAAACCGGAATCATCTAAATTTGACGGAATGCCGCGCAGTGCTCTTATGACAGGATTTGTAGACAAGAGTTTAGAACCTGCGCAGCTGGCAGAGGAACTGACGAATATTGCGTTGTCATTTGTAAGCGGCACAGCAGGTATGTCCAATGAGGAATTATTAAATAAGATATATTCAATATTAAAGAAAGTTTCCAATGTTAATTATACATATTATAAACCAACTACTATAACAAGAAGAATTGAAAGAAGAATGGCGGTTAATCATATTACAAGCTTGTATGATTATGTAGACATGCTTCGCAATAATTCAGAGGAGGCTTCCATTCTTGCAAGGGATGTGTTAATCGGAGTTACCAGTTTTTTCAGAGACCGGGAATGTTATGAAGCACTTAAAAATCGGGTGGTCAGACCTCTTATAGAAAATTATGTGGATGGTGATACCATACGAGTATGGGTTGCAGGCTGCTCCACCGGTGAAGAAGCTTATTCTATAGCAATTTTATTTTGTGAAGCGATGGAGGAAATGAATCGTAAATGTAATATTAAGATATTTGCTACAGATCTGGACAAAGATGCAATAGCCACCGCAGGTAAAGGACAGTACGGTGAAAATATCATTGATAGTGTAAATGCACAGCGTCTCTGGCGTTATTTCACCAAAAAGAACAACTCTTATACGGTAATAAAAGAACTGAGAAAAATGATTGTTTTTGCTCCGCATAATGTTTTCCAAGATCCTCCGTTTGGAAAATTGGATTTAATCTGTTGCCGTAATATGCTTATTTATTTCCAAAATGTGCTGCAGAAAGATTTATTTAATATTTTTCATATGGTGCTTAATGACGGTGGTTATCTTTTCTTGGGAAAATCAGAGACAATAAGTGGATTTGGGAACGTCTTTACGACCATATGCCCAATGAAAAAATATTTGTTCATAATATGGGCGGCAGTGCTCCTGTGGATTTATCTCTCAGGTATCACCTGCCATCTACAGATGCTGAGTTAGTACCAGTGGTTAGACATGAAACCAAAAAAGATTCAAATGAGGCTGAAGAATTACGTTTAAAGATTTTAGAAGAGTTTATGCCCCCTTGTATTGTCGTGGATGAAAAGAATCTGATTCGGCATACGTTTGGTGAGTGTGATAATTTCTTGCATTTTCCGAGGGGAAAAATAGAATATAATTTGTTTGGAATTATAACGGAGGATTTACGTATTGGGGTATCAACAGCTCTTAAAAGTGTGCGAGACAGCGGGAAGCGCATAACTTATAATAACATTACGGTAGTTGGAGAACGCAGGGAATCCGTAGTGGCAATGACAGTTGCACCTTTAAAGAACAGATTCGGTGAAGATACAGGATTTACAGCTATTGTTTTTATGGAGAAGGGCAGCATTGCCATCCCCCAAGATGCTATAGATTATGATGTAAATGCGGCAGCATCGCAGAGAATCAGTGATTTAGAGCAAAATCTGACAAAAACTCAAGTGAATTTGAAGGAAACGGTAGGAGAACTTGAGACGGTGAATGAGGAGCTGCAGGCGGCAAATGAAGAGTTATTAACTGCCAATGAAGAACTGCAAAGTTCCAATGAAGAATTACAATCAGTGAATGAAGAGTTATACACTGTAAATACGGAATATCAGGAGAAGCTGAATGAAGTAACATCATTGAATAATGATATTTCCAATTTCCTTTCCGCTACATTAGTAGGTATCATATTCCTGGATGAAAAGCTTCAAATCCGCAGATTTACAAATTATGTATCCCAGGAATTCAACCTTATGGAACAGGATATAGGCCGTTCTATTCAGTTTATCACTTATAATTTTATTAATATAAATTTAGTTGATGTGGCTCAGAAAGTATTAGAAGAATTAATTCCGGTTGAAACAGATGCAGTGTCGGCATCCGGAAAGAGTTACTTTATTAGAGTTGCACCATATAGAACGGATGACAATAAGATTCTGGGACTGGTAATTACATTTGTAGATACTACATTGCAGCGTTCTGAGCCTGATCAAATCAGGAATATGAAACAAGCACTCAGTAAGGCGCAGGATGCCAATCGTGAGAAGGATAACTTCCTTTCACGTATTAGTCATGATATGCGAACACCGCTCAATGCAATCGTTGGTATTGCACAGCTTATGAGAGATTATCTTGATTCTCCGGATAAAATTGCTGAGGATCTTAATATTATTCAGAACAATAGTGAATATTTGCTTGGTATGATCAATGATATTCTTGATACAAGCAGAATCAGTTTAGGCAAGATTGAGAAAAGCCTTAAGGTAGTTGACGAACTGGATTTTTTAAATGGAGTCATTCCTGTAGTTCAAAATACTGCTAATGAAAAAAATATTATTTTAAATGCACAAATAATAGGCGGTGAGCATAGAAAACTATTAATTGATGAAAATCATGTAAAGCAGATATTAATAAATATTATTAATAATGGTATTAAATATACACCAAAAGGCGGGAAAGTTGATTTTATAACAACGATAAGGCAATTATCCAGCAATACGGTACAGCATGAATATGTGATATCAGATACCGGATGTGGAATGACCAAATCATTTCAGAAAAAGATGTACGAACCATTTGAACAGGAAATCAGAGATAAAATGGTTATAAATACCGGAACTGGTCTGGGATTGCACATCGTAAAGAAATTTGTGGAAACAATGAACGGTACTATTCATTGTGAAAGTCTTAAGAATTCCGGAACCACTTTCACAATAAAGCTTAATTATACACTGACAGAAAGAGATGTAGATGATTCTGAATCATTTGATTTACAAATCAAGGAACGTTTGAAAGGTAAAAATGTGCTTCTGTGTGAAGATCATCCTATCAATTCCGAGATTGCTCAAAGAATGCTGGAGCGCATCGATATGACTTGTGATGTTGCCGTAAATGGTCGAATGGGAGTGGAGCAATTTGAGAAATCTGAGCCAGGTTATTATTCGGCAATTCTGATGGATATACGTATGCCGGAAATGAACGGAAGAGAAGCTGCCGTGGCAATCCGTGCATTAAACCGACCGGATGCACAAAAGATACCAATCATTGCAATGACAGCGGATGCTTTTATTGAAAACGAAAAAGGATATTTAGATGCCGGAATCAATGATAGTATTTATAAACCTGTCGATATGATGAAATTATATAAAATTCTTGATCAATATATTGATTAAATAAATCTAAAAACGTCTACTTAAGTAGACGTTTTTTGTACTTAGTGATTTACTGTTAATAAAGAAGAATCTTTTGAAAGACGATTACAATATTCAACCATTAGAATCATAATACCTACAAATACGAATTGGAATGCAGGATAAATGGAGATGCCTAGTTTTGCAGTGATAAAGCCTGCAATTGGAGGGGAAAAGGTACTTCCCACATAAGCGCATGCCATCTGAACACCCATCATGGACTGAGATGCATTTTTCCCAAACCGTTCAGGAGTCTGATGCAATAGACTAGGATAGATGGGTGCACATCCAAATCCGATAAATATTAAACCCGAGCAGATTAACACAGTATTTGTGGAAACTAATAATAATATGGTTCCGATTAGAACCAGACCTTGTCCCAGGCGTATTAAGTTTTTAGAATCCATTTTATAAGTTAAAAATCCGCTTAAGAAACGACCTCCTGTTATTCCTAAATAGAATAACGCGATTAAGGAAGCTGCTGATTGTGCAGGAATACCTTTCTGTAACACGATATATGTGCTTGCCCATATGCCGGTTACTTGTTCCAAAGCACAATAGCATAAGAATGCAACCAGAATTTGTTTTGCACCTGGTAATGCAATAAGCTGGGGAAGTTTTATAGGAGGAAGGGCTTCCTCCTCTTCTTCCGTATTGCCGTTACTACTTTTCCAAAGGGGTAAAGAAAGGACAAGTAGTGCGGTTAGAATTATCTGAATATAAAATATCACACGGTATCCATTATTCCATGGTAAATTTCTGGTTAAGCTGGCTCCCATAATATAAGGTCCCAGCGAAGCACCAATACCCCAAAAGCAGTGTAACCAACTCATATGCTTGGCTTTATAATGCAGTGCCACGAAGTTATTCAGGGCAGCATCTACAGAGCCGGCACCTAAACCATAGGGGATAGCCCATATACAAAGTGCAGCGAATGAGTGAGAAACAGAAAAACCAAACAGAGCGGTTGCCGTCATAAAAACACTGATGACCGTCAACGGTCCGGTTCCCAGTTTTCTGACAAAGCGGTCACAAAACAGACTGGAAATGATAGTACAGCCTGAAATAATCATAGAAATGATACCGGCATAAGAAATGGGAACGTTAAGACCCTCATACATACTGGGCCAAGCAGAGCCTAAAAGAGAGTCCGGTAATCCTAAACTGATAAAGGAAACATAAATAATAACTAGTAATAGCTGAAACATATTAGCTACCATGCCTTTCTACACGTATCTTATCGTGCTGATGATTGTCTTATTATAATATAGTCTATTATATATTGGTTCAATTCTTTTTCAGACATATTATATAAGAAAAGCGACAAAGGAGATAAACATTATGTTATCATAATGATAGAAATTTATTGAGAGGTAAAGAAATTGAAGAAAGCGGAAGTACAAATTATATATGCGAATCAAGACCTGTTGGAAACATGGATGGAATTAGTAGAGAGAGTTCGATATGAAATTCCGGGGCTGTCAACCGATCAGCTTCTGGAAGGTCATAAGAAAACGGTATTGAAGAACATGAAAAGGGAAAGTGCCATCTGCGCCCAGCTAAATGGGAAAGTGGTGGGAGTTTTATTATTTTCCACAAAAAATAATATGCTTAGTTTTTTAGCCGTTCATCCTGACTACCGAAGACGTAATATTGCAACGATAATGATTAGGGAGATGTTTCATAATCTTGACAGAACAAAGAATATTGAAGTGGATACCTTTGGAGAAGGAGACCCTGCCGGAAAAGCAGCGAGAGCTTTTTATAAAAAAATTGGGTTTGTGGAAGGTAAATTAATACCTTGGAGATCCGGAACAGTTATTAGTAAATATACACAACAAAGATTTATTTATGGGGAAAAAAGCAGATAAAATCGTATTTTGTAGAATAATAGAAATAATTGTTAAGGAAAAAGATGTTAATTGAACTAATTTAATTGCTATTTCCAAAATAATTTTGTATAATACTACCAGTGGCTTACGGGGGCGTAGTAAAATGTCATTTTTTGCTTAAAAAGGTTAGGGTTTTGAGGGGTATTATGGCTGAAAAAGCCGTTAATCCAAAATAAAGACTAAAAAGGAGTGTGGATTACATTGAGTTCAACAACATTTATTATCATCTCGATCGCAGTATCTTTTCTTGCGTTCGGCCTCGCGTTTTGGTTAAATGGATGGGTCAAAAAACAACCGTCTTCAAACGCTCGTATTGCAGAAGTAAGCGGCTATATCAGAAAGGGAGCGGCAACTTTTTTAAATAAAGAGTATGCCGTTTTAACTAAGTTCTGTGGTGTTATGGCTTTGCTGATTCTGATTTTTCTTCCAATACCTATTTGGAAGGGTGCTCCACTTAATAATGTACAAATGGCAGTTGCCTATATCTTCGGAACTTTATTTTCAGCAGTTGCAGGAAAGATAGGAATTGAAGTTGCTACGATTGCCAATGGAAAAACTGCAGAAGCAGCCCAAAAAGGAATACGGCCATCATTTTTGTGCGGTTTTCGCGGCGGTGCTGTTATGGGAATGGCAGTAGTAGGTTCTTCATTGTTAGGCGTTGCTTTGGTATTTTGGCTTACAGGGGATACTACAACCTTACTTGGATTTAGCTTTGGTGCCAGTTCACTGGCATTATTTGCGAAAGCCGGAGGCGGTATCTTTACTAAAACTGCGGATATTTCTGCTGACCTTGTAGGAAAAGTAGAATTAGGCATCCCGGAAGATGATCCGCGTAATCCTGCTGTTATTGCAGATAACGTAGGTGACAACGTAGGTGATGTTGCCGGAATGGGAGCAGATTTATTTGATTCAAATGTGGCGGCTATGGCGGCAGCTCTTGTAATGGGAGCAACACTAGATAAGGCTATGGGCGGAACAGTTAATGTATCTATGATATTCTGCTATGCGGCCATCGGTCTTTTAGCTTCTATTATCGGAGTAGCGACTGCTCGAATGGGAAAGAATGATGATCCCACCTTTGCACTCAACTCCAGTACATATGTTACCACAGCTATATTTGCTGTACTTACGGCGATTGCTACGGCAGTGTTTAATTTAGAATGGCGGATTTGGGGAGCCAGTGCAGTAGGATTACTTGTAGGTGTGATTATAGGTATTGCCAGTGATTATTTCACGAATGATAATAAAAAACCGGTTCATCTAACAGCAAAAGCCAGTGAATCAGGGCCTGCTTTTACGATTCTTTCCGGTGTATCTTATGGATTTTTATCAACACTACCGGCATTGGTAGGAATTGGTGCTTCGGCATTAATCTCTTATAAACTTTGTGAACCGCTGGGAACTGATTACGCTTTATTCGGAATAGCAATGGCAGCGGTAGGTATGCTTTCTATCGTAGGTATGATTATTTCTAATGACGCGTATGGTCCTATTGTAGATAATGCAAGAGGCCTTGCGGAAATGGGAAGCTTAGGTGATGAAGTTTTAGAAATCACAGACAAGTTAGACAGTGCGGGTAACACAGTAAAAGCAGTAACCAAAGGATTTGCAATCGGTGCTGCAGGACTTACAGTAATTGCGCTTCTTGGTGCATTTATCAGTGAAGTTAATGTTGCGGCAGTAGAAGCTGGTCTTGTGGCAGCAGGTGAGAAATACCTGGAAGGTTTTGATATTATGAATCCTACCGTATTTTTTGGTATGCTGATAGGTGCGGCGATACCTGCAGTATTTAGCGCAATGCTGATGCTTGGGGTTAACCGCAATGCACAGCGTATGGTTGAAGAGATTCATCGTCAGTTTAGAGAGATTGTGGGTCTTAAGGAAGGAAAAGAAGGGGTAATCCCAGAGTATGATCGCTGTATTGAAATTGCGACAGAAGGTTCCATCCGTGAATTAATTCCTGCAGGACTTATGAGTATAGTATCGACTTTGGCAGTGGGCTTTATCGGCGGTGTTACCGCTATCGGCGGATTCCTGGCAGGTAATATCGTAAGTGGATTGTTACTGGCGTTATTCATGAGTAACTCCGGCGGATTATGGGATAACTCTAAGAAATATGTGGAAGCTGGAAATAACGGCGGTAAAGGCAGTGAGGCTCATAAAGCAGCGGTTATTGGTGATACGGTAGGCGATCCCTTTAAAGATACGGCAGGTCCTTCCATTAACACACAGATTACAGTTGTTTCTCTGGTAGCTTCATTAATGTCAGGTATATTTTTACTTTTTTCTTTGTTTTAAATAAAGTATGTTAATATAAAAATGTATATTAAGGAACGATACGATTCAATGTATCGTTCCTTATGTTTTATAGATGGTAAATTTAGAGTGAATGAGTGACATATTTAATGAAATATAGTATAATATAAAAGAATATTTCATAATTAATAAATTAATTCTATGTAACAACTTTTTGAGGTGAGAAATTGTATAAAAAACATAAGAAAAAGATAATTTTAAATACAGTCATTACATTTTTACTCTGTTTAATATTTTCCGCGGGTATTATCGTACATTCGGGAATGAGTGATTATGAGGAGAATTTATTTCTGACACAGAGTATGGCAGACACATATGCAGCAGATATTGAGAGTAGAATCTATGAGCATGTAGCAAAAACAGAAGTTCTTAAAAGTTTTACTAAGATTGTTAATGGAGAGTTTACACAGGAAGAATTTGATGGTATTGCAGAATCCATTTATGACAACAATGATAATATTCGTGCCTTACAGCTGCTTCCTATGGGTGTGACGCTCTATAGCTATCCACTAGAGGGGAATGAAGGAGCAATTGGTAATAACGTTTTTGAAATGGAAAATCGTAGGGATGATGCAATCTTAGCTCGTGATAGTGGAGAAGTGGTAGTTTCCGGTCCCTATGAGTTAACACAGGGCGGGTTAGGACTAATTGCAAGGAATCCCATTTATATAAATGATGAATTCTGGGGATTTAGTGTAATTATTCTGAAACTGCCGGATATTTTAAATACATTGGAATTTAACCAGTTAGTTATTCATGATTATGATTATTATCTTCACCGAACAATGGAAGATGGATCAGAACAGACAATCGCTACTTCACTTAACTATATTCCGGAGAATACGGTAAGCAGTATAGTGGAATTAAGCAATTCCGATTGGATACTTGAGATCACTCCCACCAAAGGATTTATTAATATACAAAAGTTGTTTATTTCAGCGGTAATCTGCCTTATAGTGAGTTCCTTAATTACCGGTTTATTAAGTAACTTTATTCGGGCTGAAAGTGCGACAATAGAAGCCAAGCAGGCGAATTTAGCAAAATCAGATTTTTTATCCCGGATGAGCCATGATATCCGCACACCTCTGAATACGATTATTGGTATGACAAGTATTGCTTTGGAAGAAACAGAAGAAAAGAAAACAGAGCATTACTTGAATCAGATTAGTTCTTCGGGTGTTTATCTGTTAGGACTTATTAATGATATATTAGATATGAATAAAATAGAGGGGGGCAAGGTAGAACTGCGACCCGAACCGTATAGTCAGGAAGAATTTCTTGATTTGATGTATTCTACAGTCGGGCAGCAATGTAAAGAAAAGAATATTGAGTTTATTATGGATGCAGTCGAAGAACCCCAAAATGTGATTGTGGATAAGGTACGGTTTAATCAGATTTTCTTAAATCTGTTGAACAATGCTGTGAAATTTACTCCGGAAGGCGGGACAGTTGCATACCGTGTGATGAATAGAAATATACATAAAGATAAAATAGAGTTTATTTTTGAAATTAAAGACACCGGATGTGGTATGTCGGAAGCATTTCAAAACAATATGTATGATGCTTTTGTACAAGAAGGAAATAACCGTACCAATGCCGTTCGCGGAAGTGGTCTGGGATTAGCAATAGCGAAAAGTCTTGTTGAATTAATGGGTGGAACCATTGAATGCGAAAGTGAAATTGGTGTAGGGACTACTTTCCATATCAGTCTGACACTTCCGATTTCCAAAGGTACTGAAATAAAACCGGAAGAACGCAGCAATGACGACTATAGTGTTTTATTTGGTAAATATGTTTTGCTGGCAGAGGATCACCCGATTAATGCACAAATATGTCAGATGTTACTGGAGAAAAAGGGAATGCGGGTTCGCCATGCAGAGAATGGACAAGAAGCATTGGCAATCTTTGAACTTTCAGACGAAAATACATTTGATGTTATTCTTATGGATATTCGTATGCCGTTTATGGATGGAATAGAGGCCTCTAAGCGAATAAGGGCACTATCCAGACAGGATGCTGCAACAATTCCTATTATCGCTGTTACTGCTAATGCGTTTGATGAAGATAGGGAACTTACAAAAGAAGCCGGAATGGACGAACATTTATCAAAACCTATCAATCAAAAAGAATTATTTAGTTTGCTTATAAAAGTATTTGGGAAATAATTTGCCTTAGATATAATTTTGTGTTATAATCTATATGATATTCGGTAGGTGAGGCTCCTACAGGGATACGGACTGCTGCCGCGGAGTGGTGGAGACACCATGAGAAGGTTTGAACAGGCTATATCGATTCAAGGTATAGCATAATGCAGTTTCATCGCCCTGCAAAGCTAAAGCTCAGACGATGACATTATGTATGTTTTTTATTCTCGTATGTTCATTGTTGAATGTACGAGATTTTTTATTTTATTGAAAGTGTGCCGCAAAGCGACCTCGCTTGGCGCTTTTTAATAGAAAGGATGAACTTATTTTGGATACTAGTCGAGAACAGAGTAATTTATATGAAATGATGGTTATAATGAATGTAAACAACAGGTATCGTCTGCCTGTGGTTTAAATTCGTAAAAATAACAGATAATATAACCATCGTTTACAAACCTTAGGATTTGAAGACGGTGGTATTTTTATGCTCATTTTTTAAGAAAATCACGCAAAAAGCGTTATGATATAAAATAAATTTAGGAAAAGAGGTGGGGATAATGGACGCTGGAAGTAGTAGCGGCACAGAGCCTAAAGGGCGAAACAGAAATATGAAAACAGAAGATATTGCGCTAATTTCAGCGTTTTATCTCAGGCAATAGAATGCCCCTTTGCATGTGTCGTACTTCCCTTTGTGATTTTATTAAAATATTAGAAATAAAGGAGGTACAGACCAATGAAGAAATTTCAAATCACAACCAATCATACAAAAAGTTCAGCAATAGAAGCTGAGCGCAGAGAAAAATTAAAAGAAAGACTTATGTTTATTTCATCTCATAGAGAAGATGATGTTTTTGAAATGCTAGGCAGCAGTGCGCAAGGACTTTCTGAGGAAGAAGTTGAAACATCCAGAGAATATTATGGAAACAATGAAATTATAGAAGGTAAGAAAGAAACCCTTTTTATGAGGATTTTTGATGCATTTGTCAATCCGTTCACAGCAATTTTATTTGTCCTTGCGCTGGTATCAACTTTTACAGACATTATTCTTGCAGAGCAAGGAGAGGAGAATTATGTCACGGTCATTATTATAACACTGATGGTGCTGATATCGGGCATACTCCGCTTTGTTCAAGAGACAAGAAGCGGAAATGCAGCAGCAAAGCTTTCCAAGATGATTCATTCCACTGCCTGTATAGAAAGACTGATTATTGGAAGTGAAGAGATTCCGCTGGATGATATTGTAGTAGGTGATATCGTTCATCTTTCCGCCGGTGACATGATACCCGCAGATATTCGAATTCTTTCAGCCAAAGACTTATTTATCAGCCAGTCAGCATTGACCGGAGAAAGCGAGCCCATAGAAAAATGCAGTGGTGTCAACTCAAATAGAAACGAAATACTAACAGACATCAGCAATCTTGCATTTATGGGAAGTAATGTCATCAGCGGCAGTGCCACAGCTATTGTGGCGGCAGTTGGTAATGAAACACTTCTTGGCAGCATGGCAAGAGAATTAACAGGAAAACCACCTAAAACAAGTTTTGAAAAAGGAGTAAACTCCGTTTCCTGGGTACTGATTCGTTTTATGCTTGTGATGGTTCCCGTTGTCTTATTTATCAATGGATTTACCAAAGGCGATTGGATGGAGGCTGCGTTATTTGCTATTTCAGTGGCAGTGGGACTCACCCCTGAAATGCTTCCGATGATTGTCACCACATCTCTTGCTAAAGGTGCTATGGCAATGGGGCAGAAGAAGGTAATCATCAAGAACTTAAATGCCATTCAGAACTTAGGCTCCATTGATATTCTTTGTACGGATAAGACAGGAACTCTGACACAGGATAAAGTGGTTTTAGAGTATCATCTTGACATTAGCGGCAAAGAAGACCCCAGAGTACTGCGTCATGCATTTTTAAACAGCTATTATCAGACCGGTCTAAAAAATCTCATTGATATAGCAATCATAGATAAGCAAAGAGAGATTGCAGATAACGGTATTGAAACCGCTTATACTAAAATTGATGAAAT
>CAYXCV010000051.1:9881-17030 GCA_964463365.1 uncultured Kineothrix sp. | reverse complement strand
CTTGAGAATGTGAAAGTCCAGGTTGAGGCTCTAAAGAAGAAAAAACCAGATAAAATCGGTACCATAGAGCAGATTTTTTATTCCCTGATTAGTGAAGGGATGGATGTGGATTATGAGACAGAAATCTATTTGAAAAATAATTATCAGATTGAAAAAACACAGGATTTTATGTTGGTCTGTGTTTATCTGGGTAATAATTATAGTGAAACACAAAATTCAATAACGAAATATTTTGAACATGTTTTTTCTGTTTATAAGAATATCTCTTATTTTGTTTTAAAGTCAGTGCATCGTAATTCGTTGATGATTCTGCTGTACCATTATGAGAGTGCGCATGATTTGGAGCGATATATCCAGTATCAGATTATGAATGCTTCTGTTGGTCAAATATCTATCGGGTTGATAGAGACAGTGGGGATAGAAACGTTAAAGAAAGCATTTGATACATTGTTTCCCTATATGGATTGGAACATCTCATTAAATGAGAAGGTTCTTATCTCATATCCCAAAATTACAAACGTCCAGACGGTTTCCTGTATATATCCCATTGAATTGGAAACTAAAATGAAAGTAGCTATTTGTGATTTTGATTGGGATAAAACAAAGGAATTGATAACGGAGTTTTATGAGTATTTTCATGATGGTAAAGTATATGTGCCAAAAGAAATAAAGGAAAGCTACGTAAGATTCCTGTGGATGATTATAGGAATAGCAAAGGAAATTGGCTGCCTGGATAAAAAGGAACTGGATCAGCAGAAACTGTTAGGAACTATTATGAATGCAAAAGTGCAGGAGGAATTGATTGCAGCGACAGAGCAGTTGATTGAACATATCATGCCACAGAAAACAGAGAATGATGCAACCCATCTAACGGTTAAGAGAGTACAAAGTATTGTTCATGAATTTTATCAGACAGGAATTACTCTTGATAAAATTGGTATAAAGTTAAACGTTACGCCGGAGTACTTAGGTACATTGTTCCATAAAGAAATGGGTGTTACCTTTAGCACCTATATGAAAAATTATAGGATAGGAAAAGCAAAGAAGCTTTTGTGCGGCACGCAGCTTAAATTGTATGAAGTGTCTGAGCGGGTAGGTTATTCGGACCCTAAGTATTTCAGTAAGGTATTTAGGGAAGTAACCGGGCAGCTTCCCACAGAATATAGGAAAACATATCGATAATTATTAATAATAGTTTAGAAAAAACCTCATTTTTAAGATTTCTCATATTTAGCATTTTAAGGATTCACTTTAAGATGTAAGAGATATGACAATCTTAGGAAGGCGGTTTTTTTTATGAAAAGATTTAACAGATATTTTCACAACGAAAATATAGGACTATGGTTTGTTCTCCCGGCATTTATATATATGCTGATATTTATCGGGTATCCAATTTGCAGTAATATAATGCTGAGCTTACAGGATGTAACGGTGCGCAATCTGGTAAATGGTGATAAAACATTTATTTTTCTGGATAACTATATCAATTTGTTTCAGGATGGTGTTTTTAGAAAAGCATTGGTAAATACATTGGTATTTACAGTGGGGTGTTTAATATTCCAGTTTATTATTGGTTTTGCTTTGGCAGTTTTCTTTAATAAGAACTTTACGTTTGCAAAACCGATTCGTGGTTTGCTTATGATACCTTGGATGATTCCAATGACCGTAACGGCTCTTATGTTTAAGTTTATGTTTGCGGGAGATATTGGTATTATCAATTATTTCTTGAAGAGTGTGGGAATCATATCGGAAAATATAGATTGGCTGACAAATCCGAAGACTGCAATGATAGGTGTTATCATAGCGAACATTTGGATTGGTATTCCTTTCAATACTATTTTGCTTTCTACGGGTCTTACGACGATACCCCAGGAGTTATATGAAAGTGCCTCTATAGACGGTGCTAATGGGTTTCAACGATTTGTAAGAATCACTTTGCCGCTCCTTAGATCCACCATAGAGTCAGTACTAGTGCTTGGATTTATCTATACATTCAAAGTGTATGATTTGGTTTATGTTATGACGAGCGGCGGTCCCGTAAATTCAACACACTTACTTTCTACATACTCCTATAAGCTGTCCTTTGAAATGTTTAATTACAGTAAAGGTTCTGCTGTTGCAAATGTCCTGCTGGTCATTTTATTGATGGTAGGAGTGATTTATTTAAAGATTACAATGCAAGGGGAGGAAGACTAATGGGCGAAGTTAAGAAACTCAGCAAAACGAGTAACATCATATTGTGTATTATTTCTTTGGTTATTTTATGTGTTCTGTTATTTCCTCTATTTTGGATTTTTGTTACTTCTCTAAAAACAGAGCAGGAAATATTTCAGATGCCGCCAACGTTGTACCCCCATGTGTTGAATACAAAGTCTTATGCGGCACAGGTTGAAACAGGTGACTTTAATATGTTCAGCTCCTTTAGAAATAGTTTGTTTATTTCTGTAGGTGCAACGTTAATTGCAGTTGTATTAGCAGTTCCGGCTTCCTATGGTATCGCCAGATATCGGTTCAAAGGACGCAAAGTCATGCTGCTGGGATTCCTGGTAACACAGATGTTACCGGTATCTGTACTGCTGACACCTATGTTTATTATGTTTAAGTCTATCCATGTTTATAATACATGGGGCGCTGCTATTTTAGCCGATGCAACCATAGGCATCCCATTTTCTATTCTGGTACTGAAAAATTATTTTGCCGCTTTGCCGACTGAGGTGGAAGAAGCAGCCAGAATTGATGGATGCAGTAGAATGGGTGCGTTCTTAAGGGTGCTGATTCCCATAGCAAAACCGGGTCTTATTGTATGTACGGTATTTTCCTTCCTCTATGCATGGGGAGATTTGGCATACGGTATGACATTTATCTTGGATCAGCAAAAGAGACCGATTACAGCGGGTATCTTTAACTTTATGGGTCAGTATGGAACGAAATGGAGCTATCTTACTGCTTATGCGATTGTTACAATTATTCCGGTAGCTTTAATCTTTATCTTTATGCAGAAATACATTATTGCCGGCATGACAAATGGAGCAGTAAAAGGTTAATTATCAGTAACATTGGGGTGGAGGATAATGAAGAAAAGTAAAGAAAGAATGTTATTTAGTATAAGAAATAAAATATTTATGTGTTTTATGATTCCGATACTTTTTGTAATTCTTGTCGGGACGATTTCCTATTATAAGGCTTCGGAAGGAATGTCTGAAAAGTATCAGGATACTTCTGTTCAAACGATAAAGATGGCAAAAGAGTACTTGGAAATAGCCACTTCTTTTATCAAGTCAGAGGGGATGAAATATGGCTCAAGTGACAATATTTCATCCGGGGCAATTCAATCGGAAATTACTTCCGCACAGATGGGGAATTCTTTTATAGGAAATATACATATTATTGTACCTGCGGGAAGCAATATGTTATCAACCAAAATCAGCGGTAAAAACGGATTCTATGAACAGTATCAAGAGGATATGTTTTCAGAAGATTTAAAATATGCTTCCTGGGTGGATGAACATCCGGCCTTGGATGAGTACCTGAATATCAAGGTCGATGATTATATTTTGGCTTATCAGCTAAAGCATTATGCCAGTGATACGATGATTGTCATTGATGTAAATGAAAGTGCGGTGAAAGAGCTCTTAAGCGGACTTGATCTAGGGAATGGAAGTATGATTGGTGTCATTACCGCCGGAGGAAAAGAAATTGTTTGCGAGAACAATGGAGATGAGGCTGGTACTTTCCTGAATGGAGCTCCTATATTTTATGATCAAGTATTTTTCCAAAATATTATGAGTGAGGATAGTCCGGAAGAAAATGCCTTAGAAGTGAATTATAATGGAGCAAACTATATGCTTATCTACAGCAAGAGCATAGAGACCGGATTAATTGTTGCAGCACTGATTCCCATGAGTGAGGTAATCGGACAGGCAGAAGATATCAAACTGGTAACCATTATCCTTGTTGTCATTGCTTGTATGATAGCGGGAATTATAGGTATAGTTATTGCAGCGGGTATTCAGAAAAATATGAAGGTGATTTCTAAAGCGATGAAAAAAGTGGCGGAAGGAAATCTGACGGGAGAAGTAAAAGTCAAAGGAAAGGATGAATTTCAAAACCTTGCGATATCTGCCACAGATATGATTTCGAATACAAAAAAGCTAATATCTCAGGTCAGTGACGCGACAGAACAGTTGGAGGAGACAACGACTAAAGTTAGTGATGTATCCGGAGTCATCAATGAGTATTCTCATGAAATCATACAGTGTATCGACAGTATTAATCTGGGAATTGAAGAACAAACCTTGAACACCGGAGAGTGTATGCAGCGAAAGAATATTCTTTTTGCAGAGATGCAGGGAGTAAGTGTAATTGTAGAACAGGTTAAGGGGTTGGTAGAAGAGACAAAAGGGATGACCGGCCGGGGTTTAGAAATTGTTAAGCTGTTGGATGAACGTGCAAAAGAAACCACAAATATCACAACGAAGGTAGGGGATAGTATTGGTACTTTGCGGCAGGAATGTGTAACCATCAATGATTTTGTTCAGACAATTGCATCCATTTCAAAACAAACAAATTTACTGTCATTAAATGCATCGATTGAAGCGGCCAGAGCAGGTGAAGCCGGCAAAGGATTTGCAGTTGTAGCTGGAGAAATCAGCAAGTTGGCAGATGAATCGGCGATGGCCGCGGAAAATGTACGGAAGAAAGTAGACATTATTAATTTGCAGACAATGAATACTGTGGAAGATGCTATGCAGTCAAAAGAGATGGTTGCGCTTCAGATGAGTGCGGTAGTGCAAGTCATTGATGTATTTCAGAGTATTAATGATAAGATGCTATTGCTATTTGAAAGCTTGAAGGAGATTATTGAAAGTACCGGTAAAGCCAGTACAGAAGGTGATAATATGATGGCAGCTGTTCAAAATATCTCTGATATTATTGATAAGACAGCCGAAAGTGCAGAAATTGTTTATAGTGTGGCTGAAAAACTTTTGTATCATGTTGAAAATATGAATCATACTGCTGATTCCCTTGGCTCTAATATGCAGGCGCTTAAATCTGAAATTGAATTGTTTATCACAGAATAGACTAAGAAAAGGAGATTATCAATGATCTATACAGAGAATAATAGGCTGATTTTTGAATATGACTCCGAGTTGGTTTGGATTGAACCTTGGAATGACAATTCGGTTCGCATTCGTGCAACAAAAGAATATGAAATGCCAAAGGATGATTGGGCATTATCAGAACCAATTAAGGAATTAACTGCGGAAATTTCTATTTTGGAAGACAGTGCAACTCTTAAGAATGGAAAGATTACGGTTCAATTATCATCCAAAGGTAAAATTCAGATATTTAATCAACATCATAAATTATTGCTGGATGAATATTGGAGAAACAGGCGGGACGTGACAAGTCCTCAGTGCAGTGCTTTAGAAATTGAAGCACGGGAGTATAAAGGAAACAGAGGCGGGAATTATCATTTGACCTATCGTATGAAGTCTCTGGATCCCTTTGAGAAACTATTTGGTATGGGGCAATATCAACAGCCATATTTGGATTTAAAAGGCTCTGATATGGAATTGGCTCATCGTAATTCTCAAGCCAGTGTACCTTTTCTCCTATCCTCTAGGGGATATGGTCTGCTATGGAATAATCCGGCAGTGGGGCGTGCGGTACTTGGGAAAAATATCATGTCCTTTGAAGCGTATGCTACAAAGGCATTGGATTTATGGATAACCGCAGGAGATACACCGACTGAAATAGTGGAACAATATGCCGGTGTAACGGGCAAAGTTCCGATGATGCCGGAATATGGGCTTGGTTTTTGGCAGTGTAAGTTACGATATCAGACACAAGAGGAGCTTCTTGGTATCGCAAGAGAATATAAGAGAAGAAATCTGCCAATCGATGTTATTGTTGTAGACTTTTTCCATTGGCCGAAGCAAGGAGAATGGAAATTCGATCCTACCTATTGGCCTGATCCGGAGGCTATGGTTGAGGAACTAAGGCAAATGGGAATCCAGCTTATGGTTTCCGTTTGGCCGACGGTTGATAAAGAGTCAGAGAACTATCAGGAGATGCTGGAAAAGGGGTATCTGATACGGACGGAACGGGGAATACGTGTTGCCATGGATTTTGAAGGAAACACCGTACACTTTGATGCAACCAATCCCAAAGCAAGAAAATATGTTTGGGAGAAAGCAAAGGAGAATTATTATAAAAAAGACATTCGTATTTTCTGGTTAGATGAAGCCGAACCGGAGTATACCGTATATGATTTTGACAACTACCGATATTTCAGAGGAAGTAATTTAGAGATAGGAAATATTTATCCGGTGGAATATGCCAGAGCGTTTTATGAAGGTATGACAGAAGAAGGACAAGAAAACATTGTCAATTTACTTCGTTGTGCTTGGGCCGGCAGTCAGAAATATGGGGCACTTGTTTGGTCCGGAGATATTGTTTCCAGTTTTGAAAGTATGAGATGCCAATTAGCAGCCGGTCTGAATATGGGAATTGCAGGCATTCCGTGGTGGACAACAGATATTGGAGGATTCCACGGAGGGAATCCGGATGACCCGGATTTCAGAGAGCTTTTAATCAGATGGTTCCAGTGGGGGACATTCTGTCCGGTGATGCGGCTTCACGGAGATAGGGAACCGCGACAGCCACAATACGGAACCACAGGCGGTGCTCATTGCTGTTCGGGTGCAGCAAATGAGGTTTGGAGTTTTGGTGATGAGGCTTATGAGATTTGTAGAAAATATATGCAAATCAGAGAGTTTATGAGAGATTATACCAGAACCCTTATGAGGGAGGCACATGAAAAGGGAACCCCGGTTATGAGAACCCTTTTCTATGAATTTCCAGAAGACATAAAATGCTGGTCTATTGAGGATGAATATATGTACGGTGGGGATTATTTGGTAGCTCCTATTCTGGAAAAGGGTGCCAGGATAAGGAAAGTATATCTACCGGAAGGAACATCATGGAAAAGCATGGGGGATGAACAAATTTATGAAGGCGGAAAATGGATAGAAGTGACGGCTCCCCTTTCTCTGATTCCTGTTTTTCAAAGATGTTATTAGTGTGAGAAGAAATTCTAAGGTGTCATAGAACGTCACCTAAGAATTACTAAATCTCACACGGAAG
>CAYXCV010000051.1:0-9781 GCA_964463365.1 uncultured Kineothrix sp. | reverse complement strand
TTCTAAGGTGTCATAGAACGTCACCTAAGAATTACTAAATCTCACACGGAAGCCATTTGTTGGATATTGACAGATGGCTTCTTGTAAACTTATGATTGTATCGTATTGTAAACTTTGTTATTTATGTGGTGAGGAGAGACAATGAATAGAAAAACCAGCCTTCAGAAAAAATTAATCATAATCTTTTTGTGGACGTCTATCATTCCTATTATTTTACTAGTTATTTTTATATTTTATAGAACCTTATCTACATTAAAGAAAAATACGGATGTATTAATGCAGACGAATTTGGTACAGCTTGATAATAATATGGAAATATGGCTGGACTCATACAAGGATGTGCTATATCAGCTTTATACCGATGATAATGTTGTATCCTCTGTTGATAAATTGAACGAAGGACAAGATGTTGCCGTAACAGTAAATCAATTACGAAGGACACTTCGTGCAATGCTGAATACAAAAGAGTATATCCGCTCCATCACAATTATTACAGATTCCGGTCTGCTTGTAAAATATGATCAGTTGGCACCAACTACCTATGCGGTACCATTTTGGATTGAAAACTATAGTCTGCCACAGAAAGATATATATGAGATGGTTTCAGAAGATAATCAGTATCATATTCTATCTACGGAATATGCAACAACATTTGCGAATGATGATTTTTACTTAATGCATCTGGCACACAGAATTATTGATTATAAAAATATAGATAAGCATAATGGCATTGTAATTTTAAGTATAGATGAAACGTTACTTCGCAGAATTTTTGAGCAAGGGGAGGAAGGGGAGTTTATATCTAACTCCATCCTATTGGTAGATAACAAAGGAAATATCGTATCCAGTGATAGGAAAGAAGAAATAGGTGTAAAAATTGTTGAGGCAGGCTTAACAGAAGAACAGAGACTGGAAGCTTATAAAAAATATATTATAAAAAGTGAGCGTTTTAATGAAAAGTATACATCTTTGTTTTTACGGCATAATGATGCCACGGACTGGGATATTTTATATGTAGCCGATCAAAGCTCCTTCATAAATGAAATGAATCAGAATATCTATATTATTCTATTTGTTTGTGTTATTTTGCTCATTTTAACTATCGTGCTAATATGGGGACTTTCCAGACGCTTAGTGGATTCTGTGAATCAAGTGGTGGAATCTATGAAACTTGCAGGAAAAGGTGACTTAGAAATCCACGTTCCGGTAAATGAAAAAATGCCTAGAGAGATAGAAACGATTGCCTTGCAGTTCAATGGTACATTAGAAAAGTTGAAATATGCTTCTAAGAAAGAAAAAGAAGCAAATGAAAAGCAGCTTCAGGCTGAAATCAAAGCCCTGGAAGCACAAATCAACCCACATTTTCTATATAATACGTTGGACACAATAAACTGGATGGCTATTGATAAGGATGAATTTGACATCAGTAACGCAATCAATTCACTGGCTATCATACTAAGATATGCGATTACGAATAGCAGCGGCATTGTAACGGTTCATGAAGAGCTGGAATGGCTCAAAAAGTATATTTACCTTCAGCAGTTCAGACTTAAAAATAAGTTTTCTTTTAATATAGATGCTCCTATAGAAGTAATGGACTGCAAAATTCATAAATTATTGCTGCAGCCTTTTATTGAAAACGCGATTATTCACGGATTTGCCGATATACAAAGGGATTGTATTCTGGAAGTTGCCCTAAGCATTCAAGGGGATAGCCTGAAGCTGGTTGTTCGAGATAATGGAAAAGGGATAGATCCGGAAATTTGCAATAAAATTCGGGAAGGAATTCCTGTTGGCGGAATCGATAAGGATCATATGGGACTGGATAATATCCTTACTCGATTACAGATGTATTATGGCGGTAATGAAAAATTGAGTGTAAAAAGTGAACCGGGAGCCGGAACAGAGTTTGTATTATATATACCATGTGAAATATGAATTCACTTTAGAAAATTCCCCCTTTTCAAAGGATTGCTGAGTTTTCATAAAATGCCAGAACGATATAATAAACTTGTTAACACATAACAGAACTTAAGGAGGTAGTAAGATGAAAAGGGTAGCAGCAATTTTAATGACGGCATGTATCATTGCGTCAACACTTATGGGATGTGGAGCAGGTAGTACCGATTCGACACCGACGGATACGGCAACAGCTTCTAATGAGACGGCAACTACAGAGGAAAGCCCAAAGGCAGAGGCAGAGCCTGAGAACGTTACTATTTGGTATTATTGGGAGACAGAAGGTCACCAAAAAGCACTGGATCATATTATTGGAGAATTCAATAGCCAACAGTCTGAATATGCGGTGGAGGCTAAATACGTTCCTTTTGCAGATTTCAAGAAACAGCTTTCCATCGGTGCTTCTGCAGATGAGCTTCCGGATCTTGTAATCTTAGATAATCCGGATCATGCATCTTATGCAGCGATGGGTATCTTTGCTGATATAACAGGAAGATTTGATGTTAGTACATATTATGATGGTCCTGTTAATTCTTGTACATTAGACGGAAAACTCTATGGTGTTCCATTCGGCAGCAACTGTCTGCTTCTGTTTTATAATGAAGATATGCTAAATGCAGCCGGTGCAGATGTTCCTACTACATGGGATGAATTACTAGTAGCAGCAAAAGCTTGTACTACTGACAGTGTTTCCGGTTTCGCTCATTGTGCGGTTCAGAATGAAGAAGGTACTTTTAACTTCTTGCCTTGGGTATGGTCAACAGGTGCAACTTCTTACGAAATCGAGTCTGAGGGTGGAATTAAGGCTTTAACATTTGTTCAGGATTTAGTGGAAGCCGGAGCAATGACAAAAGAAGCTATCAACTGGACACAGGGCGATACGATGAATCAGTTTATATCCGGAAACCTTGCAATGATGATTAACGGAACATGGCAGGTACCGACAATGCGTTCTGAAGTACCTGATCTAAAATGGAATGTAGCACCTGTTCCAATGGATGCACAGCAGGCGTCTGGTCTTGGTGGTGAGAACTATGCTGTAATTTCAGGCGGAAATGAAGAAGGAGCTATTAAGTTCTTAGAGTATGCGACAAGTGGCGAGACATGTAAATATATGATGAACGCAATGGGTTATATTTCTGCTGATAAGACAATCGCAGATGGCCAGTTCGCTGGTGACGCTGTATATGAAGCGTTTGTAGAAGAGATGAATTATGCCAATGCCAGAGGACCTTTACCGGAATGGCCACAGATCTCCGACGCGATTTCTCTTGCATTTAATAAAGTAATGACAGGCGACAGTGATCCTGAATCAGCCGCAGCAGAAGCGCAGGCTACTATTGATAGTATTTTAGGACAGTAAAGCATTTTAAGTACACAATATAGAATATTAACGCCAGTACCGTTTCAGTGCTGGCGTTATTTTTTTGTGAAGGGAAGTACATAATATGCTATAATATTTGAATATAAATTGGAATCGAGGAAAATACAAATGAGTGACAGACCAAATATAGATAAATACTTAGATGGAAATACTTTTCGTAGCTATTACTATCTGAAAGAGGAATTGGTTGAATTTTGCAGGTCAAATGGTTTACCTACTTCCGGCGGGAAAATAGAAATTACGGATAGGATTGCTCATTTCTTAGATACCGGAGAAATTATTTCGATTAAAAGAAAAGCTAAGCCAAAAGCAGATATAAAAGAGATTACAGAAGATTCATTGATTGAGCCGAATTTTATATGTTCCGAGAATCACAGAGCCTTTTTTAAAAAAAAAATAGGCAGACAATTTTCCTTCCCCGTAGCATTTCAAAAATGGTTGAAAAGTAACACAGGGAAGACCTATCAGCAGGCAATCGAGGCCTATCATCAGATATTGGAAGATAAGAAAAAAGGTAAAACTACCATTGACAGGCAGTTTGAATACAACACTTACATTCGGGATTTCTTCGCAGATAATGAAGGGAAATCTTTAGAGGAAGCAATCAAGTGCTGGAAATATAAAAAGAGTTTAAAGGGTCATAATCGCTATGAAAAATCTGACCTCAATCAAGGAGAGAACTATGGAATATAAACAAGTGAAAAAAATAATATTAGATATGTTTGACTATGATAAATTGCAGGCACATACTGAGGAATGGGGATTTTTTAATGAGATAGACAGAGATATTAAGCGTGTAGGATATGCTACAAATATTACACAGGAAATCATCAGGAAAGCGAGTGAACAAAATATAAATCTTCTGCTTACTCATCATGATACGTGGGAATTTGTCTATGGGATGAAAGAAAGCTGCAATCAGATGCTTAAAAGTAACAGCATTACCCATGCTTTTTTCCATGCACCGCTAGATGATGCGGATTTTGGAACAAGCGCATCATTGGCAAAGGCTTTGGGTATAAGCAATTGCAAAAAGGTAATGCCATATGCTGAAAGCTACTATGGAGGAGTTATTGGTGATATATTACCGCTTGCATTTAATGATTTTGCAGAGAATCTTGCTTGTATTTTGCAGGAAGATATTCGCTTTTACCAGAATATTAGTAAGCCCATTCAAAAGGTAGCTATTGCAGCAGGCGGGGGAAATATGACCAGTGATATGAGGATAGCTGTTGAAAATGGATGTGACACATATGTGACAGGTGAATATGCATTATATTCACAGCAATATGCGGAGTATACGGGAATGAATCTGTTTGTTGGAAGTCACACAAATACGGAAATATTAGGCGTGGAGGCAATGGCAAAGTTATTATGTAAGGATACGGATATACAGGTTATTAGGATTTTGGAACCCAATTATTGATATTTCTTAATGGTAAAAGGGAGATTAACTATGGAATATAAAAAATTAGGCAGTACAGATTTGGAAATATCCCGTATTTGTCTGGGATGCATGGGGTTTGGAGATGCAAAATCAGGAATGCACTCATGGACATTGGATGAGCAGAGCTCTATTGATATTATGAAACGGGCAGTGGATTTGGGATTTAATTTTTTTGATACAGCAATAGGATATCAAGGCGGCAGCAGCGAACGTTTTGTGGGAAAAGCAGTGAAAGAGTTTATGAAACGTGAAAGAGCGGTGCTGGCTACTAAATTTTTACCGCGCAGTCAGGAGGAAATTAATAAACAGGTCAGTATGAAGGAGCACATCAATCAGTCCCTTGACATGAGCCTTAAGAATCTGGGAACGGATTACATTGATCTGTATATTTATCATATGTGGGATTATCATTCACCTATTGAGGAAGTGATGGAAACGCTGGATAGTGCAGTGAAGGCGGGGAAGGTAAGAAACATCGGCATCTCTAACTGTTATGCATGGCAGGTTGCAAAGGCAAATGGCATTGCTCAAATGAATGGATGGAGCCGATTCGTTTCTGTTCAGGGGCATTATAATCTGTTGTTCCGTGAGGAAGAAAGAGAAATGATACCATACTGCAAGGAAGAAGGAATTGCCCTGACCCCATATAGTCCGTTGGCTTCCGGCAGACTGGTAAAAAACCGTCTGGAAACCTCAAACAGACTGGAACAAGATAGTTTTGCAAAGGGAAAATATGATGCAACAGCAGAGCAAGACGGCATAATTATAGACCGCGTGGCTTTTTTGGCACAGAAAAAAGAAATGACAAGAATTCAGATTGCACTGGGCTGGCTCTTGTCAAAAGTGGATGCTCCGATTGTAGGTGCTACGAAGATTTCTCATGTGGAAGAAGCGATAAAGGCAGTTGGGGTGCATTTGACAGAAGAGGAAATCAGCTATCTGGAAGAGTCATATATACCGCATAAGCTGGTAGGAGTTATGTCTAAACTTAATAATAACTCTTGAAATGTCTCAGCATATGGCATTTCCCAGGCATCATGATGCCATAGAGGCGGCAGTACCAGAATCGGTCAATGATATCCCAGGTGGAACGAGCGATAGAATCAGGATTGGGATAATATTTACGAAGATTTTGAACCACAAAGCCTTGATATGCGGAATAACCGCCAGAGTAAACAGGTATCAATGTGAACAAGTTCACATAAAAATCGCCTCCAATTGAAAAATATACTTTGCTCAATAGGCGCGAAGCGCCGCATTTTTCGATATACTTGTCAAGTGTTTTGACAAAAAAGTGGGGGATTTTAATAAAAAAGGAATCTGAAGGCCGCATAAAATAAGGCTTAAAGATTCCAAGAGACTATTATTATAAAAGGAGGAATTATTATGTCAGAATCAAATGCAAAGACTAACATGAAAACCTTTACTATTGAAGCGTATTCTATGCCAAGCAACTGGGGCGTTCCAAACAGCTCACATGTGTTTGTATCAACCATTGATCGTACAAAAGTTTGGGGCAACGGTACCGGTAACTGCTGGGGCGACTCTAGAGCAAAGACAAAACAAGCTACTGCTGAAGCTTACATGGAGTGGTTGCTTGATTTTGCACCACCGAATAACTATAAAAAGTGCGGTATCGAGCACTCGTTTAACGGCGTGTGTCAAACCTACGCAAACCGTGAAATGTTGGTTTCAAAAACATCTCCATCTGTCAAGAATGCGCCTAAAAACTATGTAGCGACTTTTTTCTTCGGAAAATATGGCATGGGACTAAACCAGCTAAAAGCGCTGCTTACCGCTTCGTACAATAGAGTAATCGGTACATACAACGATCCATTCAACGCTCTACCCGGAGTTCTAAGCAGAGTAGATAAATATTTAGATGAAGAGCTTATAGCTTGGAAGCATATCGCTATCGAATACGCAAAAATGGACATTGACGCATTGCTGAAAAAGGGAAATGTATCGGCAGGCATTGCAACAGCCAAGAAACGGCTACAGAGCTATATCAATGAAAGGGAGGATATTTATCAGAAATATCTGAACGGCACTATATCGTATTCAAAGGTTCACCCGCTTATGAAGGAAGCAATTATTAAGCATACCGACTCATATCTACAACTACTGGTAGATATCCGGTCCATTTCAACTACCAAAAAACTGAGTACCAAAGCAATATCAAGAAATTTCTGGATGCTTTCATTAAAAATTCAAACATCCAAATGCAGTTTGCTAATTCACATGGCACTATTTTGGAACAAGCCTTTATTAGTAACGGAATACTAAGCAACGATTTTTTACAGGCAGATTCCTTGGAAACGCTTCTTGAAACTAATAGTATGTCCAGCTTATTTGATTTGAGCGCGCTTCAGGAACCCACCGAAGCAGAGAATATTGCGTCGGAGGCATTGTTAAACAAATTTTCCACAAAAAACTTAAATGAAAATAGAATAAATGAAAATAGAACAGATGAAAATAATTCCTACAAGTTATATTTCCCTGATAAAAAAACCATGCCCGCATCCAATGCCGTCGAATTTGTATTCAACGATGAAGAACTTACAATGTATCGGCAAGCAAATGAGGATTTATACGAGAGAGGATGCACATTAGCTTTAAATTATTCAAAGTTGCCGTCCTCAGTATCAGCATCCGAGATTATTTCTCTCATTAAGGATACGTATGGACACGCTATAAACATGTTTGACGAAAAAATTAAACGTGGCGTACCCCTTTTGCGTGAAGAAAAAGCCATATACGATTTATGCAAGCGTGAGGTTACCGCAAATTCAAGCAAGCTTACAAACCTGTCCAATTCAGTTTCCGATCCAAACAGCGTTTGGGGCTTATTGTTCAGCTCTATTGAAAAAATACGTGATTGTATTGATGAGATACGCGACTGGTTTGCGCTTTCCACTGCCGAAGATAAAGCAAACTTAAAGCTTGTAGACCAAGGGCATGAAATTTTACCGGACTACGGTAATTTAATCAAAGGTTTCTTTACAGATATTAAGGGTTTTTTTGTGGAGATATTTACTCCAACAGTGTTAGGCATTGCGGATGCCCAACTTGCATGCGCAACACGTTTTCAGCGAAACACCATCGCTGATAAAAACCTTGCATCAAAAATGCTCGATATTGCAGGCTATGGATATGACGGCTACTCTACCATAAGCTCGACAGATTTTTCGAAGCTGAATAAAAATGAATTACCTGAGAGCCTACGTGTTATATACGATGAAACCAAGGGTCTGTTAAAAGGCACGAGAGGGCTTCAAGCATGGCTTGGCAAAAAGGGCAATGATATTGTGGTTAGCTTCTCAGGAACGGATACCAGCAACCGCGATATGATTTATGCTGATATAGTGCAATTATCATCGCCAAGCGTATTGTATTTAAAAGCTGCTGGTCTGCTTAGAATGATTATAAGTAAATTTCCCAACAAAACAATATATGTTACCGGACATTCACTGGGTGGCGGACTGACACAGTTTGCGCTCACCGCCAATATGGATCCCTTATCGCAATGGTACTTAAAAGGCTTCGGTTACAATCCTGCCGGTCTTTCGGCTATTTCGCTCTGGCACCTTAAAGACAGCCGACTGCTCAAAGCAAAATCCTGTCTATGGATTTATATGACCAGTTATGATGTTGTTTCTACCTTCGGCGGAAAAGTTGGTACGCTGACTACGCTTCCTAAAACAGATGAAAACGGTCATTCCAGAGATGCCCTAAAGAAATGCATGAAAAAGTATCTGAAGGAATCATACCATGTAAGCGGTACCGATATAGCGGTAAGCTTGCGGATTCACAATGAAACAGACTTTATACCTTATACATATAAAGTATCCTGCATAGATGAAAACCGCACAGTATATCCAATATTTAACAACAATGTGTCATCCTCTATACAGACTACGTTTGCTACCGCTAAAATTTCAAGCGTACTGTTTAACGAGTTAAAGCTTTCTAAATCATTAACAGATAACTGTCTGGGCGTATACAGCAAATTTAACGGCACTGCGCATACCGTTCTAAACCGGCTGCTGCTAATGACAAAGGGTAGTCCGACGATCTCAACATCCTTGCAAGGCAATGTGCAGTCCACCATTATTTATGGCAAATATGGACTAGGAATAAAATACTTTATCCCTATTTTAAGGGATTCATTTGTGAACAGCTCAGAAATGTATACAGATGCACGGGGCGGTTTTGAGAAGATAATAGCTAACCTAAACAATCCGTTTGAATATGATAAAGACGCGTGGGTAAAGGGATTTAAAACCGTCGATATAGATCTTATCCAAATATTTACCAGATATCCGAGGGCTATGGAATATTTCGATCAATGGCTGATAAATTTAACTTCAGACAGAATTGACTTATATCAATCGATTTATAAGGAGGCTTCGCCAACAGCCGCAGATAAAAAGAAATTTATGACAGAGATGGCTGATTTGGTAAAGAACAGAGTAAATACTATGCTGAAAGAAGCTGTGAACAACAGGGTTATCAAAAACACTCAAAAGACGTATTGCGAAACCTTTATAGACAGTTATTGTGCTAATATTTTAAAGACATTTTAATATACCGAATTCGCTTATATGCTATAATTTGGACGTGGAGGTGTGCGCCAGTTCGGTGCCGTTATAAAACTGGTACTTTTGAATATAGTAGATGTACCTGGCCGGGATGGAATGTAAAGTTTAAAAAAGCGGGTAAGAATCTGTGTACGTTATACCCCCATGAAGGCTATTTTTGGGTACTAGTGGTAATCGGTCAAAAGGAAAAACTTCGCTTTGAGGAACAATTATCTTTGATGAGTGACTATTTAAAAGAATTATATGATGAAACTCCTGAGGGGATGGGACAAAGGTGGTTGAAAATCGAGTTAGAAGATGAAGAGCAATTGGAAGGTGTAAAAAGATGTATTGCAATTAGACAATATGAAGTGACCTCACATTTGTAGATTCGTGGATTTACCTGTAAAA
>CAYXCV010000050.1:9461-17147 GCA_964463365.1 uncultured Kineothrix sp. | reverse complement strand
AGGGCAGGATGCCGGATAACGTCCGGTGGAGGTGACTCCAAGGATAGTGCAACAGAAATGAACCGCCACAGTTAGGGTTACCTACTGTTGGTAAGGGTGGAAAGGCAGTGTAAGAGACTACCGTCCTGCTGGTAACAGCAGGAGCCATGTAAACCCCATCCGAAGCAAGACCGAATAGAAAGCAATAGGTTAGCCCGACCTGCTTTCAGGTGGGTCGCTTGAAATTATCGGTAACGATAATTCCAGATAGATGATCATTCACGACATAACCCGGCTTATCGTTCTGCTTAGCATTAACTAAAAACAAAGAGACACGGGGGCGTGTCTCTTTGAGGTTAGGGATATTTGGTATTGCTATGGATATCTATGGTAATAGAAACATACCTATTTCTATCACTACTTTTAGTATATTTGTATATTTTAATTCATGCAATAGTTTGTAAAGAATCTTAACATCTTTTTAGCAAGTTGGAAATATTTTTTAATATACGCTATAATTTGATTGTGAAAACGTTAATTATAACATGAGAAAGGAATACTATGATAAGGCGTGTCAGATACGGAAGATGGGGAAAAAGTAGTATAGTATCTATGATGATATGTATCGGTGTATTCACTGCTATATGCGGATGCGGAGAGACAGAAACAGCTAGTATAGTAGAAGAAGTTTCTTTGCCGTCATCGCCTGTCACATGGCGGGATTATGTCGGTTATGCCAGAAATGAATGGTATACCTACACAGGGTATATGGAAGACTTTAGTGATCGGGATTTAGATAAGGACTGGATGTCAGACAGGATTTATCGGTATTATGAGGAAAGAGAAGATGAAGTAGTAGTCGGTTATGAGATTCATTTTGGGAATGGTAACAAGTTATTATTAAATGAAAGCGGCGATACTACATTTTATAACGTACTCGTTGATAATGTGGATTTAACGGGAGACGGTAAAAACGAAATCATTGTACTGGATATCCATAGTGGAGGTACATATCCCCCCGATTATTCGAAATTAAATATTTATACATATAAAGACGGGGATTATGTAACTCTAAAGATGCCGGGAGCAGAGAGAGAAAGAGTAAACGGAACGGATAGAGATGGAGATAATTATGATGAAGTAGTAGGAATCGATATTAGAATATCAAAGCAGGAAGGTAATGCGATTGTTTTGGAAAATAGAAGTTTGAAATATCAGCAAACTGTTTCCCTCAGCGAAAGCTTCCTTAATGATAAATATATGAAATTGATTGTTGAGGAATTAGACGGAAGAGTTGAATCCTCTCATATTCATAATTATGAAATCATAACAAAAGAAGGCAGGAAAATGTTACGTGTTGAACAGGGAGCAGGATATAAAGGATTTCTGGGCAATGTTTCCTACCTGTTATCATGGGACAAAAATGGGGAATATCAAGTTTCTGATATTACTTATGAGCCCCAAAGTTATTTATTTAATGTAAAAGACGCTTATACTGCAAATAGTGAGTTTATTAATCTGCATTTGGATGATGATGATCTGGCAGATACGGCAACCATGCATATGCCGGAGAGCCAAAGCGCATATATTGACATATTATTTGGAAATGGAAGCAAATTAACCGTAAGGCATAATCGTAATCTGTCTTTTCATGATAACTTTAAGATTATGGCAGTAGATAGTGACGCCGATGGTGAGAAAGAAATCTTCTTATTGCTGGGTCAAGGCTCCCAGGGAGGCAACGGTGAATATGTTTTGGTTGCATATGATAAACAGGGGGAAGGTTATGTGGAATTGGATATGCCTAAGGCATTTGCATATACAGTAACAGGGGACGGAAATAAGGTAGTACTATCCTGTGAGGAATTAGAATACGAAGAAGAATTATTTATAGGAGACACTACTTCGAAATTCCAATCATCAATTGCAGGTAAGGTTAAGGATTTATGGGAAGAAAAAAAGCATATAGAGTTTGGTACGAATCAGGCGGATGAATTTTGTGATTTTTCATTTTATCGTGTCGATGCCGAAACGGGAAACAGGGAAAGCAGTATCAGATTACAGATGAAGCAATATCTCTATGGTGCAGGACATGCGGATTTTCTTGGATATGTAGTAACTACACTTTTATATAGGAATGGTCAATATGAGGTTGATAGTATCAGGGTAGAGTATCCGGAGTATTTGGAGCTTATGGAACAGTAATATGATAAAAACGTTTGAAGTAAAAGAAAATAAAACAATATATGGACTCGGATTATTTGTCATAGGCATGGGAATATGCTTTTTGATCTTAGAGTTATTATTTCATGTAAATAAAATACCGGTATGGATTTATGTGTCTATTTTTCTGATCGGTCTATCAGGGGTTCCTTTGTGTATGCAAGGGATAAACAGAAAGCTTGAAATAAACAAAGATAACATGTGTTACATTAATATGGTGAAAAAGAAAAAAGAATTTAAGCTTCAGGAAATCGGTTATGTAAAAGCAAGAATGAATCCTGAAAAAGGTCAGGACTGCATGATAATATATGATAAAAAGGGTAAAAGACTGTGTAAGCTGGAATTTCATATGCAAAATGCTTTTTTATTCATCCGTTATCTTCGTGACCATGGAATTATGATAGAATGTCCGGATCATACCGAAGGATTACTTAAGCAACTCATGCATCAGGAACAGGTACAGGTAGAACATATTTCCAAAATCACAGCAAAGGTCTATGAGAATACCAAATACCTCATAGAGAACTGGCAAGAGAATAATAAGAAAATAGGAGCAAGCTTGCAATATGGATTTGCTCAGTACCATAATAGTAAAAGAAATGATAAATTGCAGATACAGGAAAAGGACAGCAGGTGTCATCGAAAAGAAGGAGAGAGTGTTCCGGAGGACTATCTTTGTCTTATGGAGATATATGTGAAAAAGGAGAATTACTATATCATAGATAAGAAAAATAAACTTCTTGTTTTTCATATTCCCATTCTCTATATGAATGAAACCGATGTAAGCGAAGTAAACTATCAATTATATTACAATAAGAATTATATAGAAGAAATGGAAGATATATTAGAAATGTTATCTGAATATCTTCCCGGACATAAATTTAAACAAGAGCAGATGGAGCTTGATTATGAGCTTATGAAAGTATTATAGCTGGAAATGGAAAGGCGGGATGAGCAATGAATATGAGTATTTTAATCGGAATATTAATACCTTTTGTTGGTACATCACTGGGTGCTGCCTGTGTTTTTTTATTAAAAAAAGAAATGAACGATACGTTACAGAAAATAATGCTTGGGTTTGCAGCCGGGGTCATGGTAGCTGCTTCCGTATGGTCTCTTTTAATTCCGGCCATGGAGATGTCAGAGCCAATGGGAAAGCTGTCTTTTATGCCGGCAGCCACCGGCTTTATACTGGGAATTGCTTTTCTTCTGTTGCTTGATAAGGCGATTCCACATCTTCATTTTATGGGAAATGAGCAGGAAGGACCCAAAAGTAATTGGAGAAAGTCAACGATGCTTATGCTTGCCGTGACCATCCATAATATTCCGGAGGGAGCTTCCATCGGTATTGTTCTGGCAGGTGCTATGACAGGTGATGGCATGATTACAATGGCAGGAGCGATTGCTTTATCCATTGGTATTGCAATCCAGAACTTTCCGGAGGGTGCTATTATATCAATGCCGTTAAAAGAAGAGGCAGGTAAGAAGAAAGCTTTTATTATGGGCATGCTTTCCGGAATTGTAGAGCCTATCGCTGCCGTTGTCACACTCCTTCTGGCAACACACATAACACCATTTATTCCATATACCCTTGCGTTTGCAGCGGGAGCTATGATTTATGTGGTGGTGGAGGAACTGATTCCGGAGTCTGCCGAGGGTTCCCATTCCAACATGGGTACGATTGGATTTGCCATCGGTTTTGTCATTATGATGGTGCTTGATGTTGCCTTGGGATAGTAACGGTAAAAGTACTCCCTCCTCCGGGAGTATCTGTTACTTGAATGGTGCCGTTTAATGCCGCGATGATTTCGGATGCAATACATAAGCCCAATCCAAAATGATTTTTATCACTTCGGGATTTATCGGAACGATAGAAGCGTTTAAATATATGTTCCTTTTCTTCGTCGGGAATCCCGATTCCATTATCAGCAATGATAAATGACAGGCAGTGATTGCCTTTACTGTCTGATTCTTCAAGGGTAAGGGTGATAGTTCCTCCTCCCCCTGTATAACTGACTGCATTATGAACAAGTATGGCAATGACCTGACTGAGGCGTTCGCTGTCACTGAGAATAGTTGGAACTTCTTGTTCGGGAAGTTTGATATGCATAGTTATATTTTTCTCTTTTGCCATAATTTCAAAAGCCTCGTAAGAATTCAGCAGTAGAGTATCTGCCTCAATTTGGCTTTTATGTATATCAAAAACATAGTTGTCTGCTTTGGACAAAAACAACATATCGTCGATCAGGCGGGACATACGGTGTCCCTCTGATTGTATGGTAGACAGAAAGCCCTCTTGTTCTTCCGGAGAGGCTTTTTTACATGCATTAGCACAAGATAACATAACAGCAAGGGGTGTACGGAGTTCATGAGAAGCTGAGGCAATGAACTGTACTTGTTCCTTCCTGCTTTCTTCAATAGGCAGCAATAATTTCTTAGTAAAAAAATATGAAAATAAGAATAATAAAATAATAGCAGAGATATCAAGGAGATAAAAACGTAAACGCTGTCCTTTTATCTGCTGATGAAGCAGCTCCTGTGATGCCAGAATCAGAACCTCGACAGAACCGGAATCTCGTGGAATAGTAGCAAAACAGCTATAGTAATGGATTCCATCAGAAGAACGGAACTCATATTCAGTATGGTAAGAAATATAGTCAGAGGTAAGAGGAGCAACATTAAAATGTGAGTGATAATATTGCAATGCCTCTTTTTCGACAGCTTTTCTTGTTTCATCTTTATTACGCTCATTAAACTGAAAAGGAACTCCGTTATCCATTACATAAATAATATATGAGTTGTTGGATTCTATTTTAGTAAGCCATTCATAAGAAATTACGGTTTGCTGTTCAAAGTTAGAAATTACAGTATTTACGTCGCGCTGAAATGCCAGAAACTGGTTCTTCATCAGACCGGTTTCCGAAACATACAAATATATGAATGATAATGTAAGCAGTATAAGCGTTGTAATACCTGCACAGAGGAGTGTCAGGCGGTGGTGGACTTTACGAAACATATAGTGTTACTCCTATTTTATGGTTTGATACAGTACCCGATTCCACGGATTGTCTGAATCTTCACATGGCTGCCGACGGTACTCAGCCTGCGGCGGAGAAAGTGAATATAGTTATCCAGATTACCGTCTTCGATATCGGAATCCATACCCCAGACTTTATTTAAAAGAATATTGCGGGCAAGTGTCTGATTGGGGTTGCGGAAGAATGTCTCAAAAAGCTCATATTCTTTTTTAGACAGGCTGCAGGCAGCTTTCGGACCTGCTAAACGGCCTTCGGTGGAGAATAATGTTAAATCTCCAAGTCTAAGAGAATTATCTGCATTCATCATATTGGGGCGTCTGGTCACGGATCGGATTCTGGCCAGAAGCTCCTCAAAATCAAAGGGCTTTACTAAATAGTCATCAGCACCGCTGTCCAGACCTGTAATTTTGTCATTTAAGCTTCCCAGTGCCGTAATTAATATGACTGGGGTGCTATTGTTCTTTTCCCTCATTCTGATAATTATATCCGTTCCATTGATATAAGGAATCATCCGGTCTAAAAGAATCACATCGTAAATGTTTTGTTCTATATAAAACAAAGCTTCTTCTCCGTCGAAACAGGAGTCTACAATAAAATCAGCTTTTTCCAATTGAAATTTCAAAGAATGATTGAGTTTCTTATCATCTTCTATCAGTAATAAACGCATGCTATTATCCTCTTTAAATAATTTTATATTTATCATAACAGAATTGTCTTTAAATTGTCTCTAAAAATAAACTGATTTTTAGAGGTAGTTTAGAGATTCGTTTGTTAATGTGTTAGTGTCGACAAAATATCAAAACAATATTACACATCAAGGAAAAGTGTGAAACAAGAAAATTTTCACACAGCGATTTAACAGAATGGAGATTAACATGAAAAAATATCTAATACTAAAAATAACTATAGCATCCATATTAGCAGTAACCTTAATTGCTTGTGGAAAAGAACAGGAGACATCCGTTCCAACCGAGGTGTTGTCGGAAGATATACCTCAAGATACATCTCAGAAGGCTCCTCAGGAAACTCCGGAGGAAAATGCAGAAGAAGCACCGGATGAAACGCTTGAAAATATGTCTGAAAACCAAGAAGAAGTGCCGGTGCAAAAGCAGGAAATCACAGATGATGAAAAACCAAGTCAAACGAAAACAATATATGGAAATTTAGAAAGCTTAAGTGAAGGAAGCTTTACGATTACTGAAACCATTGTAGAAGAGGATGAAAGCAGCGGTGTTATGTTTATGTACCACCCGCTGGATGAAAATAAGGTATCAATTACCGTTACATATGATGATCAAACGGAAATTATAGTAGAGACATCCACAGACGGGATGACAAGTACACAAGCACCGGGTTCCGAATCCGACCTGGTAAATGATAGTCAGCTTACCATAGATGGAGGCTGGAATAATAATGTATTTGAGGCATCAAAAATAAAAATCTTTATATTAGATAAATAAGTAAAGAGAAGAGGGAATATAAAAATGAAGAGGGCAGCAAAAGGAATCTTTAGTTTCTTATTAGTGCTGGCGGTTTTAGTATCTGCCGGCTGCGGAGGCAGTGGTACTGACAGTAATAATGGCAGCAGTACTGTAGATAATGCAAAGGATACGGAGCCGGAAGGCGGAAGTCAAACAGACGACACGCCCGGTGACGGAGAGGCTATGGGGCGCTATATCGAGAATCTGAATTCGACCCTAACAGAATCACTGGATTATCGGCATCATATTGTAAAAATGGATAATGGAAGTCTTGCGATTATGGATGACGATGCCGGTAAATGGGTATCTGAAGATAACGGTGAAACATGGCAGGATATGACACCTGATGAATACCGTGAGATAACTGGGGACAATTATATTGTGGCTTCAAGCATAGCACCCGATGGTACAATCGGTATTGTTTATAACCCTGAAATAGAGGAACAAGAGGCAGATAATTCATATGGAATAGAACCCAGATATATAATTCTTTCTCCGGATGGGACACAGAAAGAACTTCACCTTCCCAATGGTGATAAAGAGTATGTAATGGCCTTCTATTTTTCTAATGATAATAGGCTGTTTGCTACCGCATTGGACGGTAAAATCTATGAAGTAAATATGCAGGATGATTCGTATGAAGTTTTCACAGAGAGGGAAAGCTGGGTAGGTTATCTGGAAATAGAAGAAAACAGGCTGCTATGTGCAGATTCAAAAGGTATTACCATCTTTGACTTAGAGACTAAGGAAGTCATAGAGGATAAGGTGCTGGATGAATTTATAGCAACGAATCTTGGTATAAGTATTTCGTCTGCGGAAGAGGGGAGTTATAACTTCATACCAATATTAGAAGATAATATTACTTATATTATATTTAATAAAGGAATATATCGTCATGTTATTGGAGGAAGTGCGGTAGAACAGATAGTTGATGGTGGCCTTAATTCTTTGGGAAATCCCTCCAA
>CAYXCV010000050.1:0-9361 GCA_964463365.1 uncultured Kineothrix sp. | reverse complement strand
GGTTCCGGGAAATCAAATTAGAGCATATAGTTTGACGGAAAATACCACACTGAAACAAGCAATCTCGATATATCAGTCAGAGCATCCGGATATCCTCATTCAATATGATGTCGGCATAGATGCGAGCTCCTCCGTAACCAGAGAGGATGCACTCAAGAAGTTAAATACGGAACTAGTGGCTGGAAACGGCCCGGATATTATAATTCTGGATAATATGCCAATCGAGTCTTATATCGAAAAAGGGATTCTCCTTGATTTGAGTTCTTATATCAATCAATCAAAAGAGAAAGGCAGCTATTTTGAGAATATATTAAATACCTTTCAATCAGATACCGGAACCTATGCGGTACCGGGAGAGTTTATGCTTCCTCTTATTGCGGGACCTAAAACAGTGATTGAGAAGATTACGGATATAGAAAAATTGGCGGAGGAAGCAGAGCAATTAAGAAAAGAAAATCCGGAACAGGGCATCCTTGGTACTATGCCTGAAGTGTTTATGATTAACAGACTGCTGCCGGCATCTGCTCCAACTTTTATATCAGAAGATAAACAACTGAACACCGAGGCACTGACAGATTTTTTTACCCAGTGCAAGAGAATCTGGGAAGCGGAGCAAACGGGATGGAGCGATGCCGATAGAAGGCTGGTAGAAATGCTTGGAAATCGTGAAGGATCTGAGTCAACAGCGGAAGATATAAGTGTTTATGGCAGCGCAATCAGCAATTATGCCAATCAAATGGTAGCAGGTGAACAAGAACTAATATTAGGAAATGCACATGGTAGCTATGATTTCGATATGCTGATTTCAACCTTTAGGTCAGAGAAAATGAAAGACGGAACCTTTGCTTCCTACAATGGACAGATACCTAACGTTTATATCCCTCGAACAATTATCGGAATCAATGCCAAATCAACCAGTACGGATCAGGCAGGTGAAGTCCTTAAGCTTATGCTGGAAGATAATAGAGTTTCCGGTTTTGTTACCTATTCTGTGAATAAGGAGATATGGAAAGAATCTATGACCCAAAATATGACATCTGATGGCTCAGCACACAGCACCATTGGGGGAAGCGATGAAGAAGGAAAAGAGTACTTCATGGATGTCTACCCGGCATCGGAAGAAGAACTGGGAAGACTTGAGAAAATAGCGGATGCGGCAAGCACTCCCTATCTGGCTGATTCGGTGCTGGAAACTGCCGTATGTGAAAGCGGAAAGAAGATATTAAACGGTGAGAAGAGTATAGAAGAGGGCGTGGCAGAAATTAAACAGAAACTAGCAATCTATATGGCAGAATAGGAATTGAAAGAGGAAGAGGAAACAATGAAGAGAACAATCAAAAGAGTCTTTAGCTTATTATTGGCTGTAACAATCATATTATCTGCCGGCTGCGGTAGTGGTGGAGACAATAATGCAAACAATAGTAATTCTAACAGCAGTAATAACACTGCTGCTGATAAGCAGTCGGATGGTAATCAGTCGAATAACGGAACAAGCAGCGGCGAGAAGGCAATGGGACGTTATATAGAGAACGAGAATACTTCCCTGCAGGAGTCCCTTTACGCAAGACACAATATAGTAAAATTGGAAGACGGCAGTCTAGTTATCTGGGATACCTCTGCCGGAAAATGGGTATCCGCAGATGAGGGTGAAACATGGCAGGATATGACACCTGACTGGTATCGTAAGATTACCACCGATCATTATGTTATGGATGTAAAGGTGTCACCTGATGGAACGGTAGGTATTATTTATGCCACCGGTATAGGGGAAAGCGGAGAAGACACATCCCAAGAGGATGGTACAGATGATACAGATGAAGGTTCGAAGGAGGAGTCCTCGGAGGACTCTGAGAAAGATTCTCCCGAGGAAACCCAAGAAGAAGAGGGAATGGAATTGGAGAGAGATTTTGATGTTTCAATTCATCCCAAATATTTGCTTGTTACACCGGACGGAACGCAGAAGGAGCTTGAGCTTCCGGATGGTGATAGTGCTTATGTTTATAAAATATTTTTTACTGATAATAATCAGCTGTTTGCTACGACACTGGATGATAAAATTTATGAAGTGGATGTGGAGAATGGCTCCTATGAAGTTTTTGCCGAAATGGAGGATATGGTATTTTTTGTAACAGGGGCAGACAATAGACTGGTATGTGTGAATTCAAGCGGAATTACCATCTTTGACTTAGAGACGAAGGAAATAATCGAAGATAAGGTATTGGATGAATTTATCACAGCGAATCTTGGCGCTCGAGTTGATTTTGTAAATGATAGCAGTCATACGGTAATACCTATATTAGCCGATGATAATATTTTATACCTTATTTGCGATAAAGGAATATACAGTCATGTAATCGGGGGAAATGCTGTAGAACAGATGGCTGACGGCAATCTGACTTCGCTGGGACGTCCAAGCTATGGACTATCAGGAGCTTTGTTATCAGAGAACAACAGCTTCCTCGTTCTGTTTAATAACGGCAGTCTTATACATTATGTCTACGATGCTGATACTCCCACAGTTCCGGAGATACAGATGAAGGCATACAGCCTGGTGGAAAATATTGGTTTAAAACAGGCAATTTCTATTTATCAATCCAAGAATCCCGATGTATACATTCAATATGATATCGGGATGGGTGAGGATTCTGCTGTCACAAGAGAAGATGCACTGAAAAAATTAAATACGGAACTTGTGGCAGGAACCGGACCTGATCTTATGATTCTTGATGATATGCCCATAGATTCCTATATCGAGAAGGGAATTCTTCTGGATGTAAGCCCTTATTTGAACAAGGCAAAAGAAGGCGGGGAATATTTTGAGAATATACTGGGCGCCTTTCATACTGAAACCGGAACATATGGAGTACCGACAGGGTACTTGCTTCCTGTCATGATGGGTGATAAATCGGATATTGCAAGTATCACGGATTTAAAGATGCTGGCAGACAAAGTAGAAAGTTTAAGGCAAGAGAATTCGGAGGGAAGTATTGTTGGTCTGTCATCCGAGGGAGATATCATTTATAAACTTCTGCTGACGTCCGCCCCCTCTTTCATAACAACTAATAATCAACTGGATACGGAAGCACTGACTGAATTCTTTACCCAGTGTAAGAGAATATGGGAAGCAGAACAGGCAGGACTAACAGATGCTGAAAAAGAGAGAATAGAAAATGATACAGTGGAGTGGTCTACTTATATGACATTGGAAGAGATAAGAAACTATAGATTATCTATAGGTGGGCAGATCCTTGAGTATGTGACAGACAAACAAAAAATAGGTATGGGAACCGTAGATGGGAGCTTTGATTTTGATACGATGACTTCTGCTTTTAAGATAAAGGGGAAAACAGACGGTACATTCATATCCTACAGTGGGCAGGTGCCTAACGTCTTTATCCCCCAATCTGTTCTGGGAATGAATGCAAAATCAGCTTATGCAGATCGGGCAGGAGAGATTCTGCAGCTTATGCTGGCAGATGACAGAGTTGCCGGTTACTCTGGTCATGCAGTGAATAAGAAGATATGGAGGGATACCATGGCTACTAATATGACATCTGATGGATCTGCATACGGCGGCATGGCAGTCACGGACTCCGAAGGAGGAAGTGTTGCACTGGATATTTATCCGGCCTCACAAGACGATATAAACAAACTGGAGAATATTGCGGATTCGGTGCTGACTCCTTATATGCGTGATTCGATGCTGGAAGATACGGTATGCGAAAGCGGCAAGAAGATACTAAACGGTGAAAAGAGCATAGATGAGGGTGTAGCGGAAATTAAACAGAAGCTAGCAATCTATATGGGGGAATAAGTATAGGAAGAGGCTTAGAAAATCATGTATTTCAGAAAGAAGAGACGGAAACAAAAGGCATGGATTTATTTTCTGATGCCAAGCTTTGCGGGGGTGATGGTTTTTGTATTATTACCGTTTGCAGATGTGATAAGGCGTTCCTTTATTACGGCTATATCAGAAGAATTTACAGGAATCAAGAATTACCAAACAGTATTGGGAAACAGTATCTTTCATTTGGCAGTTAAGAATACACTTAAGTTTACGATTGTAAGTATTCCCATACTGGTAATAACAGGTCTCCTGATATCGCTGGCACTTCTTAACTTGAAGCATATGCAAATGATAAAGTCCATGTACTTATTCCCTCTGGCAATGCCTACGGCTACTATAGTAGCCGTATGGAAGATGCTATTTTATAAACAAGGTTTTTTAAATAAGTTTTTAACTCAATTGAGCGTATGGCTGAATCTTACGGAAGGTGATGTGACCATTGATTATATAGGAACCGGCGCGGCGTTTTTTGTGCTGGCCGGTACCTACATATGGAAGAACTTGGGGTACACCATTGTCTTGTGGCTGGCCGGAATCATGGGAGTATCCAGTGATATATTGGAGGCAGCCAAAGTAGACGGAGCGAAAAAGTGGCAAAGCCTTATCTTTGTACTGTTACCTAATTTAAAAGGCAGCTTATATACAATTGTCATTCTGTCTTTTCTTAACTCCTTTAAAATATACAGAGAAGCCTATCTTGTGGCAGGTTCTTATCCTCATGAAAGCATGTATTTGCTTCAGCATTTATTTAACAACTGGTTTGTCAACTTAGAACTGGACAAAATGGCAGCAGCAGCCGTCTTAGTGGGAGGATTTCTCTTTATATTTATCATGGTTCTGCAAAGATTATGGGATAAGGATAATTAGAGATATGAAAATGAAGCAACAGAAAGAAAAAATAAAAAATTATTTAATGGAAGCCATTTTTATTCTTCCGGCACTCTTGGTATGCATTCCGATTATTATTTTAATTACTGGTTCGGTGGCAAGCCGCTATGAGTTGCAGCAGGCTTTGCTTCCCATAACCGCAGATACAAAAGCATTTATTACATGGAAACTGATGCCGGATTATCCCACTTTTTCTAATTATAAAAGACTATTGTTTGAATCTCCTCAGTTTTTTGTTCTTTTTTGGAATTCCATGAAGATGGTATGCTGTATTTTAATTGGGCAATTACTGGTAGGTGTTCCGGCTGCATGGGCTTTCGGTGCCTATCGCTTCCGTTTCAGTAAAGTTCTTTTTACTATATATATTGTGCTGATGCTCCTTCCCTTTCAGGTGACGATGTTATCCAGCTACCTTGTTTTAAATAATATGCAGTTGATGGATACACAGGCAGCAGTTATCCTCCCGGCGATATTTTCCACTTTTCCGGTGTTTGTATGTTATGGGGGCTTCAAACAGATACCTCAGGAACTATTGGAAGCCGCAAGAATTGATGGGGCAGGAGAATTCTATATTTTTATAAATATTGGCTTACATTTGGGTAAGGGTGGTATCTTATCCGCATTGGTACTGGGTTTTTTAGAATATTTTAATATGATAGAACAGCCGCTCTCATTTATAAGTGATAAGAGTCTTTGGCCGTTATCCCTTTATTTGCCGGAAATCACATGGGCACAGGCGGGATATGCTTTCAGTGCATCTATCATTACGCTAATTCCTGCTGTATTTGTGTTTTTAATGGGACAGGATTATCTGGAAAAAGGAATTATTTATTCAGGATTAAAAGGTTGAAAAGGTTGGTTATCATATGGAACGTCAGGTAAAACAGAAAAAAATTACAATAGCATTTGTTATATTTTTACTGCTTATGTGGATATGTACATTAATATCAAAGAGTATATATGCTTCGCAGCTTCCTCAGGTAACCTATGCAGTGCCAGAGAAGAAAAGTATAGAGCATCTTGTTGAAGCGGAAGGAATTATCAAACAGGGAAGTGATGTGGCAATCCATACGCTGGAAGGAATGCGTGTAGAAAAGATATTTGTTAAACCGGGGGATACGGTAGAGAAGGATACTCCTTTATTCAAATTGGATAAAGAAGATTTGGAAGAGATTATTGAAAAAAAGAAATTAGAAATAGCAAAAATGGAATATGAAATATCGGATTTACAGAAAAATAAAACATTACTTGAGGCAGAGAGACAAAAAAGCATTGATCGTGCAAAGGAAGATTATTCAGGTGCCGAACATAAAGCGGATACGTCGCTGGATCGCGCAGATAAAGCATTAAATCAAGCCGATTCAAAGCTAAAAAACCATATCAATAAAGGTTCTGGTGTGACATCCGATAGTGATAAGCAGAAGGCTTATGATTCTTATAATAAATGGATTCAGCAGGGAGATAAGCTTACTTCCACAGTTTCCGGCAATCAGATCAGTATGAATGAAAATGAGAAAAAGGTGGCCGAGGCGGAAAAACAGGGAAACCAGGAAGAAATAAATGCAGCTAAGGCAGCTCTGGAAGAAGCAAGAAATAAATTAAAAGAAGCGGAAAATGCATTGGCTCAGCATAATAAGAATGCAGTAGATAAGCCTGATTTTGAATCAGAGGATGGCAAAAAGCAGGCTTGGGAGGAGAATAAGGAAAGCCTGGAAAGTAACTTACAAAGTGCCCAATACGGAAAAGAAGATGCCCAGCTTGAGAAACAGGATGCCCTACTGGATGCAGATCGGCAGTTAGAGGATGCCATGACGCCTGAACAGGCAGATTCCACCTTGCAAATTTATCATATGCAGCTGAAGCAGGCAAAGAAGGAAATAGAGAAATATAAAGATATCAGTGAAAATGATGGAAATGTATGTATCGAAGCAGGCGGAACGATTACTAAGATTAATCTTATCGTAGGCGAGAGAACGGTAGATGGTACGGCGATAGTCTGCGCAGATGCAGAGGTGCCTTATCAATTTGAAACAACTCTTACTAAGGAGCAGAAAAAATATATCAATCAAGGAGATGAAATCATATTAAAAACCGCAAAGGGTAAGAAGGATTTACAGGTTGATTATCTGATGGAGGAAGAAAATAATCCAGGCTCATATCGGGCTGTTGTATATCTGCCTGAAGGAGATGGAGTACTTGGAATGAGTGGAACATTGTCTGGAAGTCAGCTTTCGGATAGCTATCAGTGCTGTATTCCTATTGATGCAGTGCATAGTGAAAACAATGGTGCCCGGTACTTTGTGTATGTGATTGAGGAAAGAGAAGGGATACTGGGAACAGAATTACATGCTGTCGCCCGTTATGTAAAAGTATTGGATCAAAATGATAAATATGCAGCCTTAGAAGATGGAAGCATTGGAAGAGAAGAGTATGTAATTGTCTCTTCGGATAAGGAAATTGAAAAAAATTCTGTCATACGTATGTTGGAATAATTTATAAAATAATTTGTATAACTCTGTCATTTTATGTCAATATATGTTATTATTAATATCTATCATGGTGGTCGTTTTGTTAAAAGATGGAGGGCGGTAATAGCATGTATGAATTAAAAGATGAGTATTTAACTGGTATCCAGCAGATAGACGATGAACACAGAGTTTTATTTGAAATAGCGGAGGAGATATATCAGCTTTGTGATAATGAATTTGTGCCTGATAAGTTTGATCATATTACGAATCTGATACATCGGCTGAAGGACTATGCGATTTTTCATTTTCAACATGAAGAAGAGTATATGGAAAGTATTGCTTATAAGAGAATGTTTACCCAGAAGATTCAGCATGATAATTTCAATAGAAAACTGGATACTATGGATTTGGAAATCGTTGATGATAATCAGGAGCAGACAATTCGTGACTTATTGACCTTTATTACCGATTGGCTGATAGAGCATATCATGGAAACAGATAAGAGGATTGGAAAGTAATTTCACAATTGTATATATAATGAAGATAAGGCAGAGCGTATAGAAATCGATACGCTCTGTTATTTATTCCTGTTCTTATTAATTGTCCTAAAAATTTAGTAAATTGATGATTATTTTCTTTTTACCTACGACAGAACCTTGTACCATTTCTATGCTGCCGCCGCCTTTTGCATTTAGATTATTCTTTAGTAACTCATGGAGAGGACGTACATCCTTTGTTTTCGATGAGATAAGATAGCGATACCCCTCTTGGTCGTTTCCTACAAATACGGCGCAGATACCGGAATGTTTTTCTGTCAGCATATTCACAAATTTTCTATGCGTTCTTGTTTCCAGATTCTCTTCAAACAGACAAAGGTTTTCTTGATCTGACGGAAGAAGAGCTGCCTTTTGTTCTATTAGTTTTTCCTGTAAATCAATCATTTCTCCTTTTAAGGAATAAATTTCATCTTTCAATGCCTGCACACTATCTGCAATCAATTCAGGCTTGGATGAAAGGAGTACGGATACAGAGGTTACAAGTTCCTGTTTCTGCCTATAATCTATAAGGGCACGATCCCCGCAAAGAATACTGATTCGTATTCCGCCCCGGTGTCTGAAAGCATCTACTATTTTAATAATTCCGATTTCTCCCGTTCTTTTCACATGGGGAGCACAGCAGGCACAAACATCATAGCCCGGATATGTGACAATACGTACCGGTCCGTCTATTTCTATTTTACTTCGATATTCAAGGTCGGTGAGGGAAGCTTTATCAGGATAATCGGTAATGACTTCTATATTTTTATATATTGCTTCATTGGCTGCTTCCTCGATAAAATTCAGTTGATTTTCCTCGATGAATCCGCTAAAATCTAAGGTAATGATTTGGGATCCCAGATGAAATCCCACATTTTGATAACCAAAATTGGAGAAAATAAGACCCGAAACAATATGCTCACCGGAATGCTGCTGCATATTGGAATAGCGTAATTTCCAATCAATTTTCCCAGTTATACTTGAACCGGGTGTAAAAGGTGCATCGGTAGTATGTATGATAATATCATTTTCAATCTGTACATCCAGGACAGATTTACCGTCAATAGTACCTGTATCGGCACCTTGTCCGCCCCCCTCAGGGAAGAAAATAGTCCGATCCAGTATGACGTGATATAAGTCATCGGCTGGATTAACAATATTGTCTTCAGCAAGATTGGGTAATGTATTGGTATATGGGGATTCAGCGACAGGGATACATGTTAATACGGTAGCGGTGAATTCGGCTTGGTAAGCATCTAAGTCATATAGTTTTATTGTTTTTTCCATTTATTAAACTCCTTGCATGTTAGTCTTACTGTATCATATCGCGATTTAAAAGAGTGTGCAATATAGAAAACTTGACAAGGGAGAGAAACAAGAGCAGAATTATTTAAATTAGGGTTATGGAAAGGCATGGTTATTAATATGACAAAAATTGATATTGTGTCTGGCTTTCTTGGTGCCGGAAAAACTACATTAATAAAGAAACTCTTAAAGGAAGCATTCACGGATACGAAAGTAGTTCTGATAGAGAATGAATTTGGTGAAATAGGAATTGACAGCGGGTTTTTAAAGGAAGCGGGAATTGAAATCAAAGAGATGAATTCCGGCTGTATTTGCTG
>CAYXCV010000049.1:0-18087 GCA_964463365.1 uncultured Kineothrix sp. | reverse complement strand
AAACCGCAGAAATGTGGTTTTATTTTTTATAATTGAGTTGACAAACTTAAGCTTTTAAATGAAAATTAAGTAAGTGGAAAATAGTAGACAGGAGGAAGCAGAATGATTTATAAGAAATTTCAAGAATTAGAACTTTCTGCATTAGGTTTGGGAGCAATGCGATTTCCTGTAACAGATGGAGATGAAGCCAGAATTGACGAGTCTGCCACACAGGAGATGGTGGATTACGCCATGGAACAGGGAATCAATTATTATGATACGGCTTGGGGATATCATAATGGCAATTCGGAAATTGTTATGGGTAAGATTCTTAGTAAATATCCACGTAATAGTTTTTATCTTGCTACAAAATTTCCGGGTTATGACTTAGACAATATGGTTAAAGTTAAAGAGATTTTTGAAAAACAGCTTGAAAAATGCAGAGTTGATTATTTTGATTTTTATTTGTTCCATAATGTATGTGAGATGAATATAGATGCCTATCTTAATGAAACATACGGTATTATTGATTATTTGATGGAACAGAAAAGAAACGGACGCATCAAACACTTGGGATTCTCTGCACATGGAAATTATGCGACAATGAAGCGCTTTCTGGATGCGTACGGGGAGCAGATGGAGTTCTGTCAGATTCAGTTAAACTATCTGGACTGGTCGTTCCAAGATGCGAAGGCAAAAGTCGATTTACTCAATGAATATCGGGTTCCCATATGGGTGATGGAGCCACTAAGGGGTGGACAATTAGCTAAACTATCCGAAGAAGCAGTTAAAAAACTAAGTCAAATGCGTCCTGACGAGAAGGTACCGGCATGGGCATTTCGGTTTTTGCAGGGAATACCTGAAGTTACAATGATTCTCTCCGGTATGTCCAACATGGATCAGCTCAGTGAAAACATCAAGACTTTTGAGCAAGATAAACCTTTGAGTAAAGAAGAAAAAGAAGTTCTGCTTTCTGTTGCAGAAGGTATGCTGAACGGTACGTTGCCTTGTACATCATGTAAATACTGCGTAAGCCATTGCCCGCAAGGACTTGAGATTCCATCGCTTTTAGATTTGTATAATGAACATATTTTTACAGGTGGAGGATTTATTGCACCGATGGCATTAAGCGCAACACCCAAAGAGAAACTGCCCAGTGCATGTGTGGGTTGTAAGAGCTGCGAGGCAGTATGTCCCCAACAGATTAAGATTTCAGATGCAATGGCAGAATTTACAAAAAAATTAAATATAGTTTAATAAAATATTAAAAAATAAAGGAGAATATTATGTCAACAACAATCACAAAAGTAATAAATAAACCTCGTCTGTCAGTAAAAGTGCAGACACTTGCAACCATTACCGCTATCGTGTGGGCAGTTGCCCTTCCACAGATTTTCCACTTTTTTGGAGCGTTTTCCGGACTTGGAACAGCACTGGGAGAAACCTTTTTGCCCATGCATATGCCAATTATTTTAGTTGGTCTTTTGGCCGGTCCGTATGCGGGAGCAATTTCAGGACTATTGGGTCCGCTTATGAGTTTTGCTCTATCGGGAATGCCCGGTACTGTTATGTTACCATTTATGATGATTGAACTTTGTGCTTATGGTTTATTTGCGGGACTGCTCCGGAATCATAAGATGCCGACAATCGGAAAAATTTTGATTGTGCAGATAGGCGGTCGTGTTGTTCGTGCAGCAGCAATTTTATTGGCGGTTTTCGCATTTGGAAATGAGAGTATCAAGATAGCTACTATCTGGTTGAGTATCAGCACCGGTATCTTCGGTCTTGCACTCCAGTGGTCATTTTTACCGCTGATTGTTTATCGTGTGGAGAATCTGAAAAAACATGAAAACTAGTATAAAAAAAGCAATAGAACTGTTAGAAGAGGGTAATTTTACCTGCGTTTTGTGTAAGGACGAAATGGTTTATACAAGCACAGAACGCGGGGTTAAACCCCTGCTTACATGGTACAACAAGGGTATCAATATGCAAGGATTTTGTGCTGCAGATAAAGTAGTTGGAAAGGCTGCAGCATTTCTTTATGTGCTGCTTGGTGTGGATGAAGTTTATGCACCTGTGATGAGTGAAGGTGCCGTACAAACATTTACAGAGAATAGTATCAAGGTACAGTATAAATTGTGTGTGAAAGAGATTATCAATCGTGCCGGGACTGGAAGATGTCCGATGGAAGAAGCTGTTGACGGGATAACAGAAGCAAAAGAAGCACTTGCAGCAATCAAACGTAAGTTGGAAAGTTTGCAGTCTTAATCCTTTAAGAAATCAAAGAGTACTGCCTAAGCAAATGGAACGTCTATGAGGGGAATCATGAAAAATAAAATCAACATAAAGAAAAAAATTGTTTTGGTTATAGTGGTATGTATTGCAATAGTTGCAACTGCATTTGTTATAGAAAACATTTACATACGGTTTAATACGCCTGATCAATATATGATAACGACTGATAATTTTTTTGATTATCAGGGATACAACCAATGTTCAGGTTATTCCTCGGCATATGTATTAAGAAGTCTGGGAGAAGAGGCTGATGGCTTAGGATTATATAAAGAAATTGATGGTAAGAACAAAGATGGGACAGTACCGCCTAAGAATTTAGTCAAATTTTTAAATAAAAAAGGATATAGTGCTAAGTATGTTAGGGGAAATATGCGGTATCTTAAGCATGAAATATCTAAAGGAACGCCTGTTATTGCATATGTTAAGGTATCACCAGAAAATGAATACACACATTATCTACCAATTGTAGGATATGATGACGAAAATTTCTATACTGCTGATTCTTTACTGTATAAGAAAAATTCGGATGATGAGAATTACAACAGAGTGATATTAAAAAGTGATTTTGAGCAAATGTGGGATGCAGAGTTTTTCAGGAAAAATACTTACATCAAGATTAAATTAAAATAGTAGAAAATCCCATCCTTATTTTCGAAAGGCTTGATAACTAGGAGTGAAGTATGAAACCTGAAGAAGTCAAAGAAATTAAAATAAGACCAATGGAAGAAGCAGAATATCATCTTTTAGAGGACTTTTTATATGATGCAATTTATCTTCCTGAGGGTATCCAACCCTTGCCCAGAGAAACAATCCAGAAACCGGAATTAGCTGTCTATGTTAAGGACTTTGGACGGCCGGAAGATATTTGTCTGGTTGCGGAAGCAGAGGGAATGTTGTTAGGTGCTGTCTGGTCCAGAATTCTGGCAGGAGAAGTAAAAGGATATGGCAATCTGGATAAAAACACACCAGAATTGGCGATTTCTGTAAAAAGTGAATTCCGAGGTCAAGAAATTGGTACGAGGCTGATGAAAGAGATAATCCGGGTTCTAAAAATACAAGGATATCAAAGGGTATCTTTGAGTGTAGATAAAGAGAATTATGCATATCGGATGTATTGCAAATTAGGATTTAAAGAGGTAAAAACGCAGGAAATAGATTATCTGATGGTAATGGACTTATAGGAGTCACTGTATGTTTCATATTAAAGTATGAACTTATATGAACTCTTTTTGATTTACTTTATATTATAAATATATGAATATAGCTTAAATCTAAATAAGGAGTCAGTAATATGGAATTATATGTTTTTGCCGCTAATTTTCCGGAATTATATGCAATGTTAAATAAAGCTGTTAGAGACACTATAGCTAACAACAATATGACCGGAATGGAGTCCCTTAGGGATTGGGATGACATGATTGATGATTTTGTCAGAAGATACGAGAACGAGAATTATTATGGACAGGATATGAGAGTGATTTCATCTCAGCAAATGCCATTTGTGAGTTTTGGGGATAGAGATGGCAGAGGTCGGGATGGAAGAGATAGGGACAGAGATCGAGATAGAGATAGAGACAGAAATCGGGATCGCAGACGCTTTCGTGATTTCAATTTAAGAGATATTATCAGACTATTATTTTTGAGACAATTGTTTGATCGAGATCGTCGCTAAATTTTAATACCATTGAAACTTAATACACATAAAAAAGGGAGCGTTGCAAAATAGATGAGCAATCATCTATGGAGCAGCGTTCCTTTTTGTTTGAATATAGGAGTACCGCTTCCCTCTTTTTATAAATGACTAAAGGCTCTTTAGCCAAAGTGTTATCTCCAATTTTGATGGATTGTCATTTAGTATCTTACCTTCTTTTATAATAGTGGTATCAGACACACTGTCTCTCAGACCATCCACTATTTTTCCAAATCCACTGCTACCGGATGTCGCAAATAATATTATTGTTTTAAAAGAAAAATCATAACTTTCAAGAAACGTATTAATTAATTTTGGAGCATAAAACCACCAAATCGGAAAACCAACAAATATTACATCATAAGCAGCAATGTTTGCATTCTTATCTGCAATTGCAGGACGAGAAGTCTTATCATTCATTTCCATACTGCTGCGACTGCTTTCCTTCATCCAGTTTAAGTCAGCATTTGTGTATGGGACTTCTGGCTTAATTTCATAAAGATCAGTTTCTGCTGCCTCCGAAAGCGTTTTTGCTACATTAGCGGTTGTTCCGGTAGCTGAAAAATAAGCTACAAGTTTTTTACTCATTTGAATTACCTCCAATTATAAATAATTATCTTTATTATTTATTTTTCTTCATTATAATCTATAAATAGATAAAAGTCTAAATAGATATAAAAAAATTAAAGTAAATGAATTGACATTTGAAAATCAAAGTGATATCATTATGATATCGAAAAGATTAAAGTGCGAATGGAGGAATAGATATGGAAGAGAAAATAATAGGTACAAAGAAGAATGGTATGCTTGCGTTACTTATCACTGTTATGCTCTATGTTTTAGCTATTGCTGGTACTATATTTGGTGCTATGCTAGATAGTTATATGATAATAATTATCAGCATTATATGGCTGGTGATAGGTTGGATTCCATTTATGGGACTAAAAGTGATAAAGCCGCAAGAGGCATTGGTTTTGACTCTGTTTGGTAAGTATATTGGAACATTAAAAGAAGATGGATTTTATTTCGTGAACCCGTTTTGCGTTGCTGTAAATCCAGCGGCGAAAACAAAGCTCAGTCAGAGCGGAGATGTTAAGGATATTTTACATAAGACAAATATTCAGAATACGTCAGGACCAACCGGTGATATGGAAATATCCAGTAAGAAAATTTCTCTAAAAATCATGACACTGAATAATAATCGTCAAAAAGTTAATGATTGCTTAGGAAATCCAGTGGAAATAGGAATTGCAGTAACGTGGAGAGTTGTTGATACGTCAAAGGCAATATTTAATGTAGACAATTACAAAGAATATTTATCATTACAGTGTGACAGTGCTTTAAGAAATATTGTCCGTATTTACCCTTATGATGTGGCTTCTAACGTTGATACAACCGGTGACGGAATTGCAGATGAGGGAAGTCTCCGCGGTTCAAGTGAAGTGGTGGCAGCGCGTATCCGTGAAGAAATTCAACAGAAGGTAAACGAAGCTGGGCTGGAGGTTATTGAGGCGCGTATCACATATCTGGCATATGCACAGGAAATTGCAGCTGTGATGCTTCAGAGACAGCAGGCATCTGCCATTATTGATGCAAGACGGATGATTGTAGACGGTGCGGTCAGTATGGTAGAGATGGCGTTGGCACGTTTAAGTGAAAATGGCGTTGTGGAGTTAGACGAGGAGCGAAAGGCAGCTATGGTATCTAATCTGTTAGTAGTACTATGCGGGAATCGTGACGCTCAACCAATCGTAAATTCCGGAAGCCTATATTAGCGTGAGAAGAAATTCTAAGGTGCCAAAGTACGTCACCTAAGAATTTCTAAATCTCACGCGGAAGAATGCAAATGACGCATTCTTCGCATTGATACTTTGGCAGAATGGAGATTAATATGGTAGATGTACAGAAAAAACAAGTTCCTCTTAGGTTGTCTGCAAAATTATATAGCGCCATCGCCGCATGGGCTGAGGATGATTTCCGCTCTGTGAATGGGCAGATTGAATATTTGCTGACAGAGTGTGTTAAACAGAGGAAAAAAGATGGTAAATATGTATCCACAGAGTTAGATGAGGCGTTGGATCTAGATTTATAATAAAAAAATGAAATATTAAAGAAAAACAAGGAACCTGGAGTGATAGGTACCTTGTTTTTTTGGTTTTCTTCTAACCATCAATCTCTGTTTATTACATAAATTAAAGAAATTTGTATATTATAAAAAATTATAAAAAATTATAAAAAGAAATGTTAAATATTATTGACATAATATCGAACGGTGATAACCTGTATATACAACATGTATATACAGGTTAAGGAGGATAAAAATGATTAAAGATGTATTTGATATTGGATTTGAAGTTTTAAAACGGATTCAGGAAACGCAATCGGAGGCAATGGATGCTGCCGGACAATATTTGGCACAGGCATTTTTAAACGACAATAGTTGCTTCGTGACCGGAAGCGGGCATTCCCATACGGTAACAGAAGAATTCTATGCCCGGGCCGGAGGACTTGCTTTTGTAAAACCAATTCTAACAAGTGAGCTGACTATTACGGAGCATCCTACCAAAAGCTCCTATATAGAACGACTGCCCGGATATGCCGGTATTCTAACAGAGTTATACCGCATTTCCGAGAATGATGTCGTAATCATTGCTTCCAACTCCGGAAGAAATGCCTATCCCATCGAGATGGCACTGGAAAGCAAGAAAAAAGGTGCCACCGTAATCGCAATTACAAGTGTGCAGCATTCCTCTTCGGTTACTTCAAGGCATGCTTCCGGAAAGAAATTAATGGATATCGCAGATGTTGTTATCGATAACTGTGGAGTTCCCGGTGATTGCGCTTTGAAATTGGACGGGCTGGAGGCACTTATCTGTCCGACTTCTTCTATGGCAAATTCCTTTATCGTCCAATCCATATGTGTCCAATGCGCGGATTATATTGTAAAAGCAGGGAAAACCCCTCCCGTATTTGTGAGCCTTAATTCCATGGATACGGAACATATGAACGACAACTATTTTAGTAAATACACAAGAATGTATTGATGGGAGCCTTTTATGAATAGAAACGACTTACACAAGTTAAAAAATAGGCTGATCGTTTCCTGTCAGGCGTATGAAGACAATCCCTTGTACGGAGTGGAAAATATTGTAACTCTTTCCAAATGCGCTATAAAGGCAGGTGCCGCTGCGCTGCGCCTGTGCTGGCCTGATTCTATCGCCGCCGTCAGAAAGATTACCGATTTGCCTATTGTCGGTATCAACAAAGTGATGGATCCGAACCATTTCGATATGCTGAATCAGGTTTTTATTACTCCGACTTTCGAATCCGCTGTGGAAATCATAGAAGCTGGTTGTGATATTGTGGCAATGGACGGTACTATCAGAGGCCGCACGAAGGAGGATTTGGAAAAAATCGTCCGTCAGTTAAAAGCAGAATTCCCACACATTATACTTATGGCGGACATTGCTACGGCAGAGGAAGGAAAACGATGTGAGCAGATAGGCTTTGACATTCTTTCCAACACGCTTTCCGGCTACACGGAGGAAACGAAAGATAGAAGCAGCAAAGTTCCCGACTATGAGCTCATTCGCTTTCTCAAGCAGGAAACAAAATGCTTAGTCAACGCAGAAGGGCGTATTTGGAATACGGAGCAGCTGAAAGCTGTCAAGAAGCTTGACCCCGATATGATAACCATCGGCTCCGCCATTACCAATCCTATGAAAATCACGGAGTATTTTATATCGGCCTTAGCCGAAGATTAGTGGAAGCATATGCGTAATTTTGATGAATTGATAGACAGAGCAAGCACACGGGCAACAAAATGGGAGCGTTACCGCACCGGCTATATGGATGAAGGTTATTATCCTCTCTGGCTGGCCGATATGGACTTTCCGGTAAGCGAGGCCATACAGGATGCCATTTTGAGCCGTGCCATGCATCCCGTGTACGGATATACGGATCGTACTTCAGAGGACCGAGCGCTCTTTGCCGAACGGTTTCAGCAAAGGCACCACTACGATGTAGATGCGGAAGAAGTCATCTTATCCACAGGAGTTATGTATTCCCTTGCAGCCTCTATACTTTTATTTACTGAACCGGGGGATTCTATTTTAATCATTACCCCTTGTTATCCCCCTTTCGTTACTACCGTAACCGGCCTTGGAAGAAAGGCGGTCACGGTACCCATGAAATTCTGCGGCGGCAGATATGTCATGGATTGGGAGCTGCTTCATGATATGACGGATAAGGATACAAAAGCAATTATTTTATGCAATCCACACAATCCGACGGGAAGAACTTTATCTTTGGAAGAATTGGAACACCTGGCCATGTTCTGTGAAGACCGCCGTCTTCTCATCTTCTCAGATGAGATTCACTGCGATTTTATATATCCGCCTACCGTATTTTATCCGGTTATAAACGTAAATGAATATACAAAAGAGCATACGGTCGCTATGGTCTCACCGACAAAAGCTTTTAACCTTGCGGGACTTAAAATATCCGCTGTTTTTATTAAAAATAAGGACATGTATAAAAAATTTGCCGAATACGCCTCACTGAGAGGGATAGGCAGCATCAATCTCTTTGCTCTTGAGGCTTGCCGGGCCGCATATACGGCTTCCGGTGAATGGCAGGACTCCCTGCTTCATTATCTGGCAGGAAACAAAGAATTTATATCGGAATATCTGTCCAAAAACATACCTGAGATCAGATATTCACAGCCGGAAGGAACCTATTTCTATTGGCTGGATTTCAAAGCTCTCTCCATTTTGCCGGAGGATATTCACGATCTGCTTATAAAAAATGCACGGGTCATTTTAAATGAAGGCAGTTCTTTCGGTGAAGGCTTTGCCGGATTTGAACGGCTGAATATGGCCTGTCCCAGACCTTTTCTCGAAAAGGCTCTGAAGCAAATAGCAAACTGTATGAAAAGAGGTGATTGAGATGACCGGAGGAATTATTGTTACGCATGCAGCATTTTCCCAAGGATTAAAAGAATCTCTGGAAATGATATTGGGGAAACAGGAACATCTGGAAACTGTGATTTTAAAGGAAGGAGATGGTTTATTTGAACTAAAGGAGAAAATCCGCCTGGCGATGAATCGCATTGGGCTAAAAGACAATATTATATTCGTCGACCTGTTTGGCGCCACAACATTTAATGCGGCTAGCCTTTTATGTACAGAGATGGGATGTCCTGTCGTAACGGGAGTAAATATGCCGGTACTTTTTGAATTTTTGTCTGTCCGTGAAGAAGTATGCGCCACTGAAATGGAAGATTTATTACAGGAAGCATATAACAGCTCTTTTCATTTTATCAGACAGCAAGATCTACTGAATACCGAAAACAAATAAGAAAGGATATATTTTTATGGGGATTAAATTATTGAGATGCGACGACCGTCTGATTCACGGGCAATGCATCGTAAAAGTCTTAAATGACTTTGATATTTCGCACATTATTCTAATAGACGCTTTTACCGCAGCCAATCCGGTTTTATGTAATATTTATAAAATGGCGGTTCCGCAGGAAATCACAATTGATATCTTAAATGCGGAGGCCGGTACGAAGAAAATAGAAGAGTATTCGTCACAGACCTTGAACACTTTAGTATTGGTAAAGGACCCTGTGGTTGCACTGGAGCTGTTGAAAAATACGGACAAGCTGCCAAAATCACTTAACATCGGTCCGATGAGTAACAGAAGTGATACGAAAAAGCTATCTTTCTTTTCCTTTCTTCTGCCAAAAGAAATTGAGGCCTGCGACGAAATGATTGCTATGGGAATCCATGTCTATTTCCAGCAGGTACCTGGTGAGAAGGAACTGGATTATAAAGAAGCAAAAGCTAAATTATAGGGAGGGTTTTTTTATGACATTATTACAAGCATTATTAATTGCATTAATCGGTTATCTCGGGTCTATTTACGGTACTTTTCTATTCGGTACCATAGGCGGCTGGAATATGGTAGGCCGTCCGATTGTAGCCGGAGCAATCATTGGTTTCATTCTCGGCGACGTAAGAGGAGGTATTCTGATCGGCGCCGCTATCCAGGCTTTATACGTAGGACTTGTAACTCCGGGTTTATCCGTACCCGGGGACGTAAACTTTGCGTCCTATATCGGAATTCCTCTTGCCCTGGTGGCAGGAGCAACTCCGGAATATGCGGTGGGAATATCCGTACCGCTCAGCCTTTTAGGTGTAGTTGCAATTTACAGTGTGGCATCTTTTAACACGGTTTTTGTACATTTACAAGAAAAGTGGATTGACGAAGGAAAATTGATACAAGCCACAAGAATCCCTATTTATTCCAATATCTCACAGTTTGTAGTAAGGTTTTTCCCGATATTCCTGGCCTGCTATTTCGGAAGCGGTCTGGTGGCAAATCTGGTAGCCATGATTCCCCCGCAGCTTGGCGATATATTCCAGGTACTCGGCGGAATCCTTCCTGCGGTAGGCTTCGGTCTTCTGATTAAATATACTTTGAAGCTGAATAGAGAATTACTTTTTGTACTTATTGGATTTATTATGGTTTCTGTTCTTAAGATGCCAATTATACCGATTACTGTTATTGCTGCTTTTGTTGCTTATATAGACTATTTATGCCGTGCCAATAAACAGGCATAGAGAGGGGGAAATAAGATGTCAAAATTATCATCTAAGGATATTAGAAAATGTTATGTCAATTGGATTACTTATGCTCTTGCCTGCCAGAATATGGAACGTATGATGGCTCCGGCCTGGGTCAGAATGTTCGGACTCGTTGCCGATAAGCTCTATGATAACAAGGAAGACCAAAAGGCTTTGATGAAGCGCCACACACAGTTCTTCAATACGGAAGAATCAATGGGGGCTATTATACCCGGTATGATTTTAGGTATGGAGGAAAAAAGAGCAGAAGGTGAGGATATTCCTGACGAAGTTATCCAAAGTATGAAGACAGCACTGATGGGACCTTTTGCCGGAATGGGTGATTCCATTATCGGAGGAACCTTCCGCCCTATCCTTTTATCTATCGCACTGGGTCTTTCTGCGACCACCGGAAGCCTGTCAGGTCCCCTCTTCTATTGCGTGGCCTGGCTTGCCGTTATGGTAATCGGAACATGGTTCCTCTTTAACCGCGGTTATAAGTTGGGCATCAATGCCGCAGATGCTCTGTTTGCGGGCGGTAGAAAAGATATAATCACAAGAGTTTCAAATATTGTAGGAATGATTGTGGTAGGTGCCATTTCCGCCCAGTATGTCAGTGCCGTCAGCGGATGGTCCTATACCTCCGGAGATATGGTAATTACTCTACAGGGAATATTGGACAACATCTTCCCCGGATTGCTGCCGCTGGCACTCACTCTGTTCTCCTGGTACCTACTGGATAAAAAGAACATGAAAATCGGAAAGGTGTTTATAATATTTATTATTATTGCTGTTATCGCAGCCCTGACAAAATTATTGATTGTGGTGTAGATATTTTTCAAAGCCTTTAGGATTAAGTTACATCATGGGTTGTATGTTACCTCTGAATTGTGCTAAAATGTACACGAAAGAGGGAACTAAAATGAACAAAGGCTCCGAAAAAAAATTACCGCTGTACCGGCAAATCGAAAATTATATCGTAGAGTGCATCCATGATTCCAGATATCCGCAGGGTATGCTTATTCCCAGCGAAGAAGAGTTCTGCCGGATGTTCCAAACAAGCAGGATGACGGTGCGTAAGGCAACTAATAACTTAATATCCAGAGGAATGCTTCATAGCATTAAAGGCAAAGGCACATTCGTCAGCAAGTTTAATTTCGAAAAAACAATGAACAGCGTTACCGGATGGAGAGATACCATGCTTGCGGCCGGATATCGGACAAAGACAAAGGTACTCAGACTGGAAAAGGATATCTGTGATGAAAAAATAGCAAAATATCTTAATATACCTGTCGGAGCTGAGATTTATATATTGGAAAGGCTCAGATATGCGGATGATATACCTGTTCTGATCGAAAAAGCACACTTGAACGTATCTCTTTTTCCTAATTTTATGGATATTGACTTTTCTCAAAAATCTTTATATGAGACAATGGAAAAGGAATATGGAATCACTCTGCATCATGTTTACCAGAAGCTAAAAACACAGACGGTTTCCGGCAAACACGCACAGATGATTTTCGATGTAGAAGAAGCGGTTGCGCTGGTCATGGAAAATACGTCTTACGATATCTATACCCGTCCGGTGGAATATACCATCAGCCATATCAACGGAGAACGGTATTCTCTGCGGTACGTGGTAAATAAGCATTAATTAGTTCTGTCAGATAAGCTCTGTCATCAAGGCACACTTGACAAAAAATAAGCAGCTCATTATAATTTTAAATTATTAAGACAATGGCGTTTGGTAACGAGCTCCATTGTCTTTTTTTATTTGAAAGGAGAATTTGCGGATGAATAAATCAATGGTAGGTATCGTACCTTTAGTTGATATTGAAAAAGATAGTTATTGGATGCTGCCAGGCTATATGGAAGGTTTGATAAATGCAGACTGTGTGCCGGTTATACTTCCATTGACTTCTGATGTAGAAATGCTTAAGCAGATTGCTGATAGATTTGATGGCTTCCTCTTTACAGGTGGACACGATATATCCCCAGTTATATATGGAGAACAGCCGATATCGTCTTGTGGTGTATGCTGTAAATCGCGGGATGAAATGGAGAGTATTTTATTTCCTTTTGTATTGGAAGGTAACAAACCTATTTTGGGAATATGCCGTGGGATACAATTTATCAATGCAATGTTAGGCGGCACGCTATATCAGGATTTGCCAACACAGATTGTTTCAAATGTAGAGCACCATCAATCGCCGCCGTATGATGAGCCAATTCATTCGGTTAGAATTATTGAGAATACCCCTTTACATTTACTATTAGAAAAGAATGTTATTTATGTAAATAGTTACCATCATCAAGGCATTAAGAAACTATCTAAAGAGTTGCGGGCAATGGCTTATTCCTCAGACGGAATAATAGAAGCTGTATATGCGCCCGGAAAGAAATATGTCTGGGCAGTGCAATGGCATCCGGAATTTATATTTTCGAAGGATAGCAATAATAAGAAGCTATTTCAAAGTTTTGCCAATGCAATGAAGTGAAAAGAGCAAGATTAATTAAAACGAGGATTCATTTTATGTATATAATCTTCTGAGAAAGGAGGTAGTCTGCCTTGAATCATATTAAAAAAATAATGATGGCGGTCAATTATATAGAGTCACATCTCACTGAAAAAATCGATTTAGATATGGTTGCCAATGCGGTCCATTATTCAAAATATCATCTGCACCGTATGTTTTCACAAACTGTTGGACTAACGATACACGAATACCTTCAGCGAAGGCAGCTGACAGAGGCTGCGAAACTGCTTGTATTTTCAGAACGTCCAATTATAGACATTGCTATGCTTTCCGGATATGAAAGCCAACAGGCATTTACAAATAGTTTTACTGCTTTTTATAAGCTGCCTCCTAATAAATATAGGGAAAACGAAAAATTTTACCCCTTGCAACTGAAATTTGATTTTGAAGGGAGCCATAATATGCTGGATTGTAACGAGACCCACTCGTGGAACATCACCTTTGTGCAGGAAAAGGATATACCAAGCTGGATGAATTTGGTACGGTTTGTCATTGACGGTTTTCCATACTTACATGAGGAAGAACATGTTCAAGTATTAAAGCAGCACATTAAGTCAAAGCAGGCATTGATATTAAAAGGCGGTGATATGGCAATTGGAATCATGCTCTTTTCATATCAAACCGGTAGCATTGAATTTATGGGAACTCACCCACTTTACCGAAACCAGGGGGTGCCCAAAGCATTTCTTAATAAAGTGATGGGTGAACTTATAAAAGAGAAAACAATCAGCATTACCACATATCGTGAGGGAGATAAGGCGGATACCGGACATCGAAAGGCAATCAAAGAATTGGGATTTGCGGAAGCCGAGCTGTTGGTTGAGTTTGGGTATCCGACACAGCGTTTTGTTTTACCGAAGGAGGACTTAAATGATTGACAATAAAGAGGATATTCCATTTCCGGATGAAGTGGAATATCTTGCAGAGATAAACAGGAAGTTGAGTAGTTCCATGGAGAATGCAAATGCAAATGTTGAGCGAATGGACAAGGATTACATGGATGCGAAGCGTTATATGGTTCATAATCGCGGTGAAATTGATCCTCATGAAATGTTCCAAAATGAGTTACAGCTTAAGCAAATTGACCATCAGGGTGCTATATCAGTTGAAACGCGGGATAAACTTGCGAAATTATTGGATTCTCCTTACTTTGCCCGGATTGATATTCTGCAGCAGGAATTGAGCCAGACTTCGGACGAAAAGATGAAGTCAATTATTGCATCGATTCAGAAGGAACAGAACCAAATTGTACGGAATGAAAAATCAGGAACTATGATTATTCAGGGCGTAGCCGGTTCAGGGAAAACATCAATCGCACTTCACCGAATAGCATTTTTACTCTACCGTTTCAAAGACAGATTATCAGCTAAGAATGTAACTATCCTTTCACCGAATAAGGTTTTCGGTGACTATATTTCCAATGTTTTACCGGAACTGGGAGAAGAGCCCATTTATGAAATAAGTTTTTCAGATATTGCTAGCATCAAAATGCACAAGAAGAATTGACTCTAATACAAAAGCAGATTATAATATTTTCAGAAAATAGGTATTCGTCACTCGGCATTATTGCTAAGACGAATAAGCAGGCAAAACAACTTTACGACTTACTTTCGGGAAACTATGATGTTCATTTAATTTCCCCAGAAAGTACCAGATTTGTCAACGGTGTATCTATTACATCAATCCAAATGTCAAAGGGATTAGAATTTGATGAGGTTATCATTCCGGATGTAGATAACGTTACCTATATTACAGAGTACGATAGAAGCCTTCTATATATTGCCTGTACACGGGCTATGCATCGGTTAACGATTATGTATACAGGAGAGTTGACGAACTTGCTTCAATAAGCATATAAAACATATTTTTGATGGGCTTAATTGGACTAGGACGCCAGGGAGATAATTTATGAGTATGAATAAATATAAGGTACTTATGTATGATGATTTTAATGATGAACAAATGAACTCAGATTACTGGTTTGAGTTTTATCTTCCGCAATGGAGTAGTAGGGAATTATCAGCTCCACACTATATCATAGAGGACAGTATACTAAAACTATATATTGCAAATGATCAAAAGCCATGGTGCACTGAATGGAACGGGAATGTAAAGGTATCAAATCTTCAAACAGGAGTGTTTTCCGGACCACTGAATTCAACCATAGGTCAACATCATTTTACAGAGGGTTTGGTAGTTCGTGAAGTACAAGAGAAAGAGATTAAAATTGCCCTTTGTTATGGTACGGTTGAATTTAAGGCAAAGTGTAGCTTATCTAAAGAAAATGTAGCAGCTTTGTGGTTAATTGGAATTGAAGAGAATACTGAGGAATCAGCCGAAATTTGTTTATTTGAGTTAAAGGGAAGTAATGTTAGGAAAGATAAATCAGTGATAGGGTATGGGGTTCATCCCTTTGGTGACACCAGCTTGAAGGATTGTTTTTATGAAGAAGAATTTCCCATTAAAGTAGAGGAATGGAATGTTTATGCACTTGATTGGCATACAGAAGGAATAGATTTTTATTTTAATGATATTTTTGTTAGAAGAATTACGGAAATACCTAGATATCAAATGCAGATTATGCTTAATTTATATAATTTAGGGAACAAAAATAATGAACAATCTGTTTTTGAAATAGATTACGTAAAAGTTTGTCAATGGTTGTATTGATGCTATGTCCACACGTTTGAATGGAGATTACAGAAAGGCATGGGTTATAAATATGAGTTTACATGAAATACGAGAGGTTACTGCTGATACTATGGATTTAATAAAACTGCATATAGATTTGCTTTGCTGTTGAATGATTGAAATTACTTACCACTTACTAAACCAATCCACGGCTTCCTTAAATGCATCCTTCCGGCTGTTGTCACAGAGTTCAGGATGTGTCCGCTCAATTTTGAATACCCTGCGTAGGGATGGTGCCATAGGTACAAGAAGATGGCTGCAGGTATATTGGGAAGACTTTGCAGGATGTGTAAAGCTATTAACTTGCAGCCTTTTAAAAATCTGTTCAGCACTATACCGGCTTGGCCACATGGAATCCTCTTTGGGATACTGAAGCAGAACCGGACCGTTTATATTCTCTACCTTGATGACTGCATTAGGGTTCATTGTCATAAGCGACCGCTCGTACATAAAACACATATTGATTTGCTGCTGAGTTATCAGTCGTTTAATGATTCCAAACTTATCTTTTTTCCCGCTTACATAAGGCAAAGATTTTCCATGCCAGGTAAAGGAGGAGGTGTTAGAAAAGCCTTTTTTCAGCATACTACTGCCACCTTTCAAACCGGCCCAAATGCAAAAAGAAGGACAAACTGCGATAACACAGGAGATATCCGGTATCAGCGAAGCGGATAGCAACGCGTATTCGGCGCCTTTTGAGAGTCCGTAAAGCCCAATTCTTTCGTATCCCTGGTCTTTGAGACGGTTGACCGCCTGCTCCATAATTTCTACCGGAATATCCACCAGATTATCTGAAAGTCCGGGCATATTCCAGTAGCAAAGACCCAAGGCTGAAAAACCGTTTTCAGCAAACAGGTTACCGATTTTCATTGGTATATTTTCATTGCCTTCACTGCCGCCTACAACAATAATAGCTTTCTTAGTATCAAACGGATTAGCCGCTTCAAAAAAGTACCCATGAATACCATTCGCTTCCATAGTAAGTGTTTGCATATTCCCTACCTCCTTTAATTAACATCAGATTAAATTTGTCATAAATGATACCAAGTCGTGCTCCAGATTTAGCAAACCTTTTGGTTCAATAGGGAAATGCCCTGCACCTTCTAGCATGGTCATCTTTTTTTCGGCACTCAGGCGGTCAAAGAACAATCGGCTGAGTGCAATATCAGTCCATCGGTCATCTGTAGGATGAGCCAGCAGAACGACCGTTGCCGCCAACGCCATGAAAGAGGATGATTCGACCCTTGGGTTGTTTCGGCAGATAGTGGTCAATATGTAGGTTGACACCGCATATCGTTAAAAAGTATTCTTTGGGCTTGCTATTTTCTGTCAATCTATTCTTCTGCGGTAGAAACCGCTGCATTTCTCTCCAGGTTATATCTGTGTCATAGCTCATATACTATCCCTTCAACAGCTTGCGATTTATAAAGCACTTGGTTATACGACAAGACAGCTCATTTCCCAGATGACAATGTGCTATATTCCGGTGTTTTTCATTGGGACATTGTTAGGATGTGCCGTAGCATTAATTGGAATAACACCTGCTGTTATTTTTTGTCTTTCTTCCGTTGGAGCTCAAAGTGTCACTATGGATATTAGCGTTATGGATATGGTGGGAATTGTTGCGGCAATTGTATTGTGGTCTGAGGCCATTATTGTAGTATGTTCGGCAAAGATAAGAAAGATTACCCCGTATGAGATGCAGCAGTAGAAGTTAAAAACTAAGCACTGAATGTCTATTTTCATAGCATACAGTGCTTTGTCTAATCTCTTATTCAAATACTTTTTTTCCTTCATTAGTTAGCTTATTTATTTTTACTTCAATAGAAGATAGCAATTTTATCAGTTGCTCTGATAATGTTGTAGTTTCAATTAATATAGAACGAGCTTCAGCATTTTTCTTTTGCTCTATAGCTTGTATAACTTTGTCGCCATTTAAATGAAACTTTGAATGAATGCCTTCGATTTGCTTCCATTCTCCTGCAATTAACGGATGAGTAATATTTAAAATATAATAAAAATGACCAAACGCACATTTTTGGGGATTTGTCTGTAAAGGTAAAACATTTTCTTTATTCACTATTTCAGTTAATGTCTTTATCCATGTACTATGTGCTAATTTAGCTTTATCTAAAAAACCGATTAACTCATTATTACTAATAAAATCGTCACTAGTTTCTAAATTAGTAAATATTGTTTTTAATATAGAAGATAATTCATCATCTATCTTACTAATATTCTTGGACATATTGACACTTTCTGT
>CAYXCV010000048.1:0-18418 GCA_964463365.1 uncultured Kineothrix sp. | reverse complement strand
GTTCCGCTTACCGTCACACTCGTAGAAGCATCAATCTCAACTGAAGATGAACTGTCCTTATTTCCAACAATACCGGTAGTATGCAAATAACCATCTGAACCATGATAAAAAGACACGGTTAGTTTATTGCCAGGCGTAAGAACCATGCCGCTGCTGGTGTCTGCATTAGCATCAATTTTAAACTGCATTTCTCCTTCCTTTGTAGATAAGTAAAGAAGACTTTCTTTCGTTTTGTCAGCTACTGTTCCTGTTACCGACATGGTCGATATATTATTTACGTTATTAGTAACAGTACTGTTTACTCCGGTGCCAGCCGCACTCATAATACTAATTGCATGCATATACGCATCTGAGCCGCGTGCACAGGTTACATTAACCTTCTTACCGCTGATTAAAACCTTACAATTTGTACTGCTTACCTTATCAAGCTTAAGTTCCATCCTTCCTCCGCTAGTCTGCAAATAGAGGATATTTTGGTTGGAGTTGCCTTCTACCGTTCCACTAACAGTCGCCGTATTGGAAGTATCAATCTCAACTGTATTTGGATTGTCCTTCACCCCCACAATACCGACCGCATGCAAGTAACCATCCGAACCGTGATAGAAAGACACGGTCAATTGATTACCGGGCGTAAGAACCATACCTTTGCTGGTATCCGCATTCGCGTCAATTACAAACTGCATCTCTCCACCCTTGGTAGATAGATACAAAAGATTTTCCTTCGTTTTATCAACCACTGTCCCTGTCACCGACATGGTCGCGGCATTTGCTGCATTAGCGGTATTATTTATTACGGTACCTGCTGGATCAGTTATACTGATTGCGTGCATATAGGCATCAGTACCTCGTGCACAGCTTACATTATAGTTTTTGCCCATGACAAGAACAGAACATCCACCCAAACTTGTAGTTGTATCTAGCTTAATCTGCATCTCACCCTGCGCTGTATTAAGATATATAATATCACTCTTGCTCTTATCACCTATCGTTCCCGAAACCGTAGCAGTTGTTGATGTATCAAGAGAAACTCCGGGCGACTGAGCATCACCGGTTATTCTAACTGCATGAAGAAATCCGTCAGAACCATGAGATACTGAAACATATATCTTGTTATCCGGAAGTAATATTTTACAAGTACTGGTATCCGTTCCACTGTTCAGCTTAATATCCATATTTCCTTCTTTGGTAGAAAGCTTCAGTAATTCAGATGTTGTTCCGGACAAAATTGTACCATGTACCGTTGCAATGATCTCCTCTGCCTGCACCTTAAGTGGTTTTATCGGTATTAAGAATATCCCAAGGATCAAGCAAGTCATCAAAGTTATTTTAACAATTTTATAATTTTTCATAACCATGCCTCCATTAAATATCGTCAGTAATTTACATAAAATTACACTTATGTAAATTTATCATATAATATTTATTATGGAAAAGCAAGCAAAAATCGTACATCAGTTCACAAAATATGACAGAAAAGCGGGGTTTTTCATCAATTTTAGTGTTTATTAACGATTATGCAGAGCTTCCAAAAAACGTTCTCCATATTTTTCAAACTTAAATTCACCCACGCCGGGCACCTGAAGCATATCAGCTTTATTCTTAGGCTGCTCTCTGCACATATGTATCAGTGACTTATCTGAGAAGACAATGTAGGGCGGTACCTTTTCCTCCCTTGCAATCTCCATACGCAGAGTCCGAAGTCTTTCAAATAACTGCTCTTCTGCCTCGGAAAGAATAATTCCCACTATTTTACTTTTTGATTTCTTAGCTTTCTTGCTTTGGGGTTCTTTTTTAGGTTCCTTCGGCATTTTCATCAAAACGCTTTCACCCTCAAGGATACCCTCCGATTGTTCTGTCAATTTAACAATACTGTATTCATCGTTCGTAAGTTGCAGATATTCCTTCAACAACAGATGATTCATAATCTGCCTTAACCGATAAACCGAAACACTGGCTAGCACTCCATATTCCGGATTCTCATCCATATGATACTGCCGAACCTTGGCATTATTAGCGCCATGAAGTGTATCTATGATAACATTGATACCATATCTCTGCCTACAAGCCTTTACACAGCGTATGAACGCTTGTGCTGCCGCTGTCACATCCTCAGTTTCATATTGGGTGATACAATTCTGACAGTTTCCGCAATAATTTGATCCATACTCTCCAAAATAGCGCAATATATATTCACGTAAACATTCATTGGTAAAGCAATAAAATGTCATCTTTCTGAGTCGTTCTCTATCTCGTTCTGCAACGATTGCCTTTGTTATCTCGTCCATCTCCTGATTGTCTTGATTATTATTAATGAAGAACTGGTTCGTCACCACATCCTGACCGCTATAAAAAAGAATACATTCTCCCGGTTCTCCGTCTCTTGAGCACCTGCCGATTTCCTGATAATAGGATTCTAAATTCTTTGGCATGTTATAGTGAATGACATAACGAACATTTGATTTATCAATACCCATACCAAATGCATTTGTCGCCACAATAATCTCACTTCTATCATATATAAAATCTTCCTGATTCTTCTTTCTTTCTTCATCTGAAAGTCCGGCATGATACCTGGTTGCTGAAAAGCCATCTGCTGACAGCCGATCACACACTTCCTCTACCAGCTTTCGAGTCTGACAATAGACAATTCCACACTGATTGGGATGGCAGGAAACAAAATTATTTAATGCAGCATATTTATCCTGTGGTGTCTGAACTCCCATATAGAGATTGGGTCTGTCATATCCATTGATAACGACTGTCGGATTCTCAAGCATTAGTATATCTATGATGTCTTCTCTGACTTCTTTAGTGGCCGTTGCCGTAAATGCGCTGGTTACTGGCTTTTTCGGCAGTTTGTCAATAAATTCCCGAATCTTTAGATAACTGGGTCTGAAATCTTGTCCCCACTGAGATACACAATGTGCTTCATCCACTGCCACCATTGATATTTCCGTATGTAATGCAAAGTCTAAAAAGCTCTGCGTCATCAGACGTTCCGGCGCCACATATATAATCGGATATCTACCCTGTTTCGCATAATCCAATGCTTTATAATACTGTGTTTCTGTTAGGGAACTATTTAAAAATGCTGCATGAATTCCTGCCTGATTTAATGTTGCAACCTGATCCTTCATTAAAGAAATCAGCGGTGAAATAACCAGTGTAATCCCCTTCATCATAAGCGCAGGAACTTGAAAAATTGCGGATTTACCAAACCCCGTACTCATTATGCCTAAAACATCATTACCTGCTAAGATACTGTCAATCAATGTATCCTGACCTTCTCTGAAGGTATCATAGCCAAAGTATTGCTTTAGTATTTTATATTTATCCATTACATATCTCCCTACTTATCGCTGCTAAGGTAACCAATTACTTAGAACATCAAGTATTCCTAATAACTTCCGCCACTTTCGGATTGTCTGAACCGCTATCGTTCGAAGCATTAATTTTTGTATTATTCTTGTTGCCAAAAATGTTAATACATTAGCTACGCTTTTCGGGTAATACCGGCAGCTCCTCTAGCCCATCTTGTATTTCCAATTTTCTTCGATTTTCTTGGTATAAATCATACTGCTTTCTAGCAAAAGAATCCGCTATTTCTTTTGAAATTGATCCAGCGTTGTCCAGAACTTCTCGTCCCGTAAACCGAAGAAATGCATTTAGTTTCTCTTCCCAATCACTCATATGCATTGGAATATGCTGTTTTGCCTGATCCTCTGCGTAATCCAAGTACATGTTTACAATTCGGTTGAGCCCGTCCATCTCTTCTTCATTAAGATAATTCTTAGCAATTGTAACGTCTCCTTTTCTAACTTTAGTGCCTTTAAATGTTGTTAATCCCATATTGTCTAAAGCTGCATCTGCTCTTTCTGTAATTAGCTCTGCTGCAGTATGCCCATGAACAGAATAATGCAATTTGTTTTGTATAGTTTTAAAAAATATATCTGCCAACTCACTTTTAGGATCATAGTCAATAGACGTTGCAAATATATCTCGAACTTTTAAGTATACTCTTTTTTCCGATGCACGAATATCCCGGATACGTTCTAGCAGCTCATCAAAATAGTCGGCTCCAAATTCTCTTGGATTCTTGAGCCGTTCATCGTTCATTGCGAACCCTTTCATCATATATTCTGAAAGAACTGCAGATGCCCAATTTCTAAAATGTACCCCCACATTATTTCTTACTCGATATCCTATCGCTAAAATCATTTGAAGATTATATACTTTGACTTCTCTTTGTACCTGCCTTTTACCTTCTATCTGAACTTGTAAGTAATTCTTACAAGTTGAAATTTCCTGTAATTCATTATCATCATATATATTTTTAATATGTAAGGTTATATTTTGAGAAGTAGTATGGTATAACTCTGCTATACTCCTTTGTGACATCCAAATATTAGAGTCATTGAAATATGCATCTACTTTAGTATCACCCTTTTCATTCTGATAAATCAGAATATTTCCTTTTATACTATCCATATGAACATTCACCTTTCCCATATTTATAATACATGATTATTTTTATAATTTGATTTTTATATTATATCGTATTTCATCTTAACTTACTATTTAATATTACAGCCTTCAACATTTAAACGGGATGTTATATTACTAATATCAAAACCTCATAGCATCCTGTCTTCTTATCATTTAGTAAAAATTCCGCAAATAGTATCTCCTGTGTCTGAATATTCCTTACCTGCTACATCTCCATAAATCTCATATTCATGGAAACCTGCCGCTTGCATTTCCGATAATAGTGATTCTTTTGTAAAAAAATGTTCCCATATATTATAACAATGTACCGTTTCTTTTGTCTGAACGATAGATTGCCTCAACTCTGTGTTATCTTCGTCATAATGATAAACGGAGTCCAAACAAATGTTAGGTTCTTTACTCCAAAATCCACCATTATTATGATAATTCCATGTACGGATTTCACCCCTGCATGTATAAGAATTCGTTGAAAATACATCCAGAATAAACTTTCCACCAGGCTTTAATGCCTGATATATTTTATCCACTATCGTACGCCGATCTGCAGTTGATAACGCTCCATAATCACAATAGATAAGCGTTATAATATCAAATTCATTATGAAAATCAATGGTTAAGTAATTTTGATAATGATAGTCTATTTTGCTATTTTTTATCCTTGCTTGCTCCTTAGCATAGGCGATTGAGCGCTTGGAAAAATCAATTCCTGTAACTAAATAATCAAGATTTGCAAACCGCTCGGCATATAAACCGGGACCGCAGCCCAAATCAAGCAGCTTTTTGTTTTGCTTAGGTGGTACCTTCAGAGATATCCAATTTGCCGATTTATCTAAAAAGGAGGAATTTCGACTTGCTGCATCCGCATGAGAATTAAGATGAGATTCTAATAAGGATTTTGAAATATGTTCATTATTCCAAAAATTATCTGTACCACAAGTAAATATTGCAGGTTTATTCATAAATTTTACTATTTTATCAAACATATAATGTACCTCCGATTTTAACAATCATATATTAATTGTTAATCTTTTTCAATCATTTTACATTCCTCCGGGGTCTTATCATTTCGAAGACCTTTGAAAACAGCTCTTCTCAGTCCACCCTTTTTCATCCTTTCCATATAGGTAACTGTACATACAAGCTTTGGTTCAATATAAATAGCATCCTTTTCACTTGTTTCGAATGGTGATTCCTCTACTTTCTTTTGCTTTAAAATATACTCAAAATCCTTTCCGGACATTCCCACTATAACATGTCCCTGATAAATTAATTTTCCATTCTCATACATACCGAGAATAACACTCGCGGTGCTTCTCTCTTCCGTTTCCTTTATAAGATAACCACATACTACAAAGTCCTCATCCTTTAGGAATTTAATCTTAATCCATTCCTTTGTCCGGGTATCCATTTTATAAAGGCTATCTTTTTTCTTAGCTACAATTCCCTCTAAATTCTGCTTTTTAGCCAGTTCAAAAAAGGCTGTCCCTTCCCTTTCAATATATCTGGATAAGGCCAGCTGTTCATTTTCTTTAAAAGCTTTCTCTAATAGCTTTTTTCTTTCCATCAGCGTTTTATCAGTCACTTGTACGCCATCATAATACAAGATATCAAAAGCCGTAAAAGTCGCCGGATATTTTTTGGATTTTAACTCAATTTTAAACTTATCAGACATCAAACTTCTTCTTTGTATTTCAAAGAAATCAGGTACTCCGTCTTTAATTATAATTAGCTCTCCGTCCAGAATACATGATTTTTTTACCTGCCTATGGATATTTGATAACTCCGGTACTTTAGGAAGCATCTTTATATTACGCTTATTTCTAAGCTCAGTGCCCTCTTCACTCAGATAAGCAATGCACCGCTCACCATCCAACTTAAGTTCATAAATAAATTCAGAATCATCAAAGGGTTCTTTTTCCACCCCAATTAACATTGGCTTGATATTTTTATTTTCAAATAAATCCATTATTCACCACTTACTTTTTTCCGTCCGGTACGCTTTGGTTTCTTATTATTCTGTTCAATACTCTGTTTAAGCGCATCCATAAGGTCAATAATATTTCCCTTATCAGTTCCTTCCGGTGTAACAATTTCATTTCCGGCTATCTTATCTTCTAATAATTTCTTTAATTTCTTCTGATATTCATCATGGTAACTTTCTGGCGCAAATGATGTATCCATAGAACTGATGAGAGTTTTTGCCATATTTAACTCCTGCTCATTGATTTCCTGCTTTTCATAGGATTTGGGGATTTCCTTAATTTCATCCTCATAATGCATGGTCTGAATAATAATACCTTCTTCACGAGGAATAATAGCCATCAGTGTTTCCTTACTTCCCATGACAGCCTTTCCGATTGCAATCTTCTGCTGTTCCATGAGCGCCACTCTTAGTAGTTCAAAAGCTTTATCACCACCGGTATCCGGCAGAACATGATATGCCTTATCATAATAAATGGGAGAAATCTGATTTAGATTTGCAAAATGCAGAATCTGTATTGATTTCTCCTTTTCAGTCTTAATCTTTTCAATTTCCTCATCTGTAACGGTAACGAAATGATCTTTATCGTACTCATAACCTTTAATAATATCTTCCTGCTTTACTTCCTTATTACAATGTGAACATACTTTTTTGTAGCGGATACGTTCTTTGTCTTCCTTGTGAAGCTGATTGAAATGAATATCATTATCCTGCACTACAGTGTACATTGCAATTGGGATGGCTACCAGTCCAAACGATATTACAGTTTTCTTTGCTATTGCCATAAGCTAATCTCCTTTTGCATAAGCTATTCTACTTTTGCTTAAGCTAATTTTCTTTTGCCTAAGCTAATGTTCTCTTGCTTATAGTATTGCAGAATTATTGGAATTTATGAAAGTTAGTGTTAATATTAAAACAGTTATATAATAGCTGTAATAATAATTTAGTAGTGATATGGAGGATACAAATTATGAAATGTGACATTATTAATACTGAATTAGATATTGCTAAGAAAATCATTAAAATGATAAACATTCTCTGTATTATATTAAATATTGCGTTTATTATAGGGGGAATCGTCTTTATGTTCTATGCATATTCATATAAATACCCGCAAATATCTTCTATCAGCAAATATTTGATAATTTTACTTCTATGCGTGTCTCCCGCTATTCTAGGTATCATCAAACTGTTAACGTTAAAGAAAATGAAGCGTTATGTCGTTAGAATCGTAAGTAATATTTTGATGCAGTGCATATTCTTGTTTTTGGGTATTGTTTCTGCAATCTGTATTTTTATTATCATGCCTCCTTTGGAATCTAAAACTGATAACTTACAAAATTATTTAGTGGTAGATAAAGAGGTGGAAGTATTCAGCTCAGTATATGCTTCCGTATTTCCTACTGTGATACCGGAACAAGCCACCAACAGCAAATATTTATATTTACGCAAGCAGAGCTTTTTGTCTGAAGAAACAACAATAACTGCTTCTTGGACGCTTCCCCAGGAATACTATAACGATACGAAAAGCAACATATTGGACAGCCATTATGTTGATATAGTAGACAATAACAATTGGGAAATAACGGTACAAAATGTTAGATACCCACAAAAAGCGGATTTGAATTTTATATTTGATGATAGTAGCCAAATGGTTACATATGTCTTTAAAGTTAATAAAACCTTTTAATATCATACCAGACTAAACGGTACTCTTTGTCAAGAAAACAAAGGGTACCGTTTAACAATTACTCATTTATTTTATTAATTTTTTATCTGTCTACCTTCCGTATTCATGTGATAACCATCACGGTAAATCAATTCTGATATAGGAACTATTTCATATCCTTTCTCTTTTAACCCTGTAATCAGAGCATCTAATGCCTCTGCTGTGTACTTTGCGCCATTGTGACAAAGTATGATAGAACCATTACCGAGGTTACTATTGTTCAGAACCTTATCAAGAATAGATTTCACTCCATAATCTTTCCAATCCAAAGAATCAATATCCCATTGAACAGAAAAATACCCGCACTTTTTTGCACTGTTTATAACATGATTGTCATAATCCCCATATGGGGGGCGAAACAGAAACATCTCATAACCCGTGAGCTGCTGTACCTTCGTATGAACCTTCATAATTTCTTCTTGGCATTGTACCTCCGACAGCTCAGACATATTTTTATGATTCTCACTGTGATTCCCCAAATCATGCCCTGCTGCCAAAATTGTCTTTACATCCTCCGGATAGGATTCAACCCATCCGCCGGTCATGAAGAAGGTTACATGAATATCATGTTTTTTTAACGTATCCATAATCCGAACTGTGTCTTCATTCCCCCATGGTAATGGTTGATAGCGGTAAAACAGAAAATATTAACTTCTAACTATAAGAAAGGCAACTGCTTTCCCCAAGAGATATACCCTTCGTATATAATTACTATTTTATCTCAAACATAATACTCTTCTGATTTCAGACATGAGCTTTATTCCGTCCCTTAGTCCTTGAAAATAAGCCGCTCTTCCATATTCTGCACCAGAATTGTTATAAGCTAACGCTACCTTATCAACTGCTGTTTTTTGCTCTTTATTCATGTTTAACCCGAGTGCATAATTTAATGTATTATCTGCTTTCCTTACTGCTCTATGATATCTTTTACATTTCCGTATGGATTGTTCCAAAGCGTTGTTTATTCTTTGCTGTCCCAATTTTTCAACAACATATCTTCTTCCCTCACAAAATCATACCCCTTTACAGCCTATCGGATTATCTTTCATTTGACTGAAATATTCCATATAATTATCTCCTTGTTCTGAAAATACTTCACACATCAAATGCGCTCCCAGTTTAAAACCATTGGTAAATTCCTGTAGCATCTCTACCGGGAACATATTTAAATAATCATCCATTAAAATTTCAAGTTCTTCCCGCTGTGACACATTCAATTTTTTTGCATATAATTCTACTTTTTTCATAAATTCAGACCTATAATCCTCCAAAATGGGCCTGTATTGTTCAATAGGCATGATTTCCCCATTGTATAACTGTTCCAATACTCTTTTCATCTATGTTATATCTTCCTTTTTCATTGTTCTTACGCGAACAATATCAACAGTCACATTTTAATGCAATAATAAGAATAAATCAATAGAAAAGGATTAAAAAAATGATTGTATTTGACCCATTATGGGAAACGTTGAAAAAGAAAGGTGTTAGCCAATATTCATTAATACAAGATTATAAAATTAATGAAGCACAGTTGGACCGTTTTCGCAAAAACTCTATTGTCAAAACAGCAACGATTAATCGGTTATGTGAAATATTAGATTGTGAAGTCGGAGATATCTGCAAATATGTAAAAGATGAAAATCAGAAAAAGTGAGAGGAGTTTGTTTCTTTAAGAATCAAATTCCTTTTTTATCTTGTTGCGCCCATACGTTTTGTTGTTCTTACACGAACAATGTTGTAAATCACCTTTTAGTGGAATAATGAGAATATGAAAGGCGCTGAGAAAAATGATTATATATGACCCTCTTTGGGAAACTATGAAGAAGAAAGGCGTAACTCAATATTCGTTAATCAAGCATTACCACGTCAACGAAGCACAGCTTCACAGACTGCGAAAAAACATGGTTGTCAAAACCATTACACTTGATCGTTTATGTGAGATATTAGATTGCGAAATTGAAGATATTTGCCGTCATGTAAAAAATAATACCGATAAAAAATAAGGAGTATTTGCTATCAGTTGAGGCAAATAACTCCTTATTTTTGTTTTCTAATCATTACATATATTCAATACATATAGCAATACCTGACCATCAATTTTTTTGTTTCATTTTATCTATATACACCTTTTAATACTACTTAAAATCACTTAGCTTTTTAATTGAGATATCTTTAGTATTGAAATCTCCAATATGCACAATTGCTTGATCCCCCTTAGTTCTAATACGCATATTATTAATTTGCTTGTTTGTTACTTTTTTAAAAATAACTACTGCATCATAACCTTTTCTTTTACCTTTTTTATGTACAATTCTTAACTTTTCTTTGAAAGTATTGTCATCATAAATATACATCCAAACCATGTTACATTCTTCTTTAAACATAGCATTTTTCTGATTTACGTGTAGTCCTTCTTTTTCTATTTTTATAGCATTTTGCAAATATGTGAAATGAATTAAGCCATTTTTCAAAATATCTTTTCTCATATCATCTGGAATTAGTGTTTTTGGAATATGTTTATATTTCATAAAAACGTAAATTATAAATACTATTATTGCTAGGCTAACAACTACAATCCCCATAATTAAATCTATCATATTCTACACCATCCCCAAATGCGCCAACACCGCTCCAATTGCTCTTCCATCTCTTCTGGGCGATGCAGATTTCATTTCATAAATTTTTATATACTTGAATACTTTCCTCACTGAATAAAATGACTGAAAATTTCTATTCATAGAATCATTATACTACTATTATGCGGTTTATCCATCCTTTGTTTTCCCATTGTTTCGTCCACCCAAACAAATAAGAAAATCCCAACTTATAGCATAATTTTTCGGCATCCCCCTCCACTCAACGGCAAAATTAGTAAAGGGGCATTCCACATCCTGAAAAAAATTCATATTGGATAAGCCCTACTTAATATTCTATTATAAATGGACATCGATTTCGCGGGAGGCCGATAATTGCAAAGCAAAGCCCCGAAAGAAACAATCTACACTATTGAAAGAAAATTCCTATCAAAAATTACAACCGAACAATTAATAAGCCGTATTATCCAGTCCCACGCAAACACCAACATTGAAAATGAGGAATATATGAAACAGGCATTGGAAAATCCATTTGTGTATAGTAAAATAAAAACTGGGAAAGCAGTTGAAGGGTAACTATATGAAGAAACATACACTTTTCAACGTAGCTGAATACATCAGATTATCCAGAGAGGACGGTGATAAAGCAGAAAGTGACAGTATCGGAAATCAGAGGAAACTAATCTCCGATTATTTAAAGGACAAAAATGACTTTATTCTGTACGACACCTATATCGATGACGGAGCCACAGGTACGAATTTCAACCGTCCGGCATTTCAGCGAATGATTACAGATATCGAAGCTGGAAAAGTAAATTGTGTGATTGTCAAGGATTTATCCAGATTCGGACGTGATTATATTGATACCGGAAGATATTTAGAACGCTATTTTCCTGACAATAATGTGCGTTTTATTTCTATAACGGACAATATCGACAGCATGAAGCAAGCTTATGACATGCTGCTGCCAATCAAAAATATTTTTAACGAGCAGTATGCAAGAGATATTTCCCAAAAAGTCCATGCCTCTATGAAAGCCAAACAGAAAGCCGGTGAATTCATAGGTGCTTTTGCTTCCTATGGATATAAGAAATCACCCTTCGACAAAAACAAGCTTGTTATTGATGAATATGCTGCTGAAGTTGTTCGCAGGATTTTCAATCTATACCTTAAGGGTTACGGTAAAATTCGGATAGCTTGTATATTAAACGATGAGGGTATCGTCTGCCCATCCGAATACAAAAAGATAAATGGGGATAATTACAGAAACTCTAACCGCTTACATACTACCTATTATTGGACTTACTCTACCATAGACCGTTTTCTTAAAAATGAAATGTATATTGGCAATATGGTACAGGGAAAAACAAGCCAGCGCATGAGAGGGAAAGCAAAAGCGATGAATCGGGACGATTGGATTATTATCCCAAATACCCATGAAGCAATCATCGATACAGACACATGGACAAAGGTACAGGATTTGCTGACACGCAGGACGCGCAATATTGATTTGAATACGAATAAAAGTATATTTGCAGGATTTCTCAAATGCGGGGATTGCGGCAGGGCTTTAACCAAAAAATTGGGTAAGACTGTGGGTGATGAGCAGAGAATACATTACTACTGTGGTTCTTATGTCCGTTCCGGTAGTAGGTATTGTACTCCCCACCATATTCCTCATGCACTTCTTGAAACAATTATACTAAACGATCTAAATGCGATGATCCAAAGTGTTGATAACTTTCAAGAAATTGTTGAGCAGAATAAGACCGTAGCTGTAAATGTTAAAAAGCTTACGAGTGATGAGAAAAAACGCTTAAGTGCAGAACTGGAGCGAGTTAAAAAACTAAAAAAATCTATTTATGAAGATTATCGTGAAGAACTGATTTCCAAAGAAGAATTTGTTGCATACAGACAAGATTACCTCAAAAAAGAGGAACAACTGACAAAACAGCTTGAAAACATCGAAGAACAGCGTAATATGAAAATTACATCGGATATTTTTGAAAGTCCATGGATAAAACGTCTGCTGGATCTTAGACGTATTGAAAAATTGGACAGAGCCATTGTGGTGGAAATGATATATGAAATAAAAGTATATGAAAACCGCATAATCAAAATTATATACAACTTTTCAGACGAGTTTAAAAGCCTTTTTGCCGGTACTTATGAAAAGAAAGGCGATAAATGGGCATAAAAGCACAAATTACAAAAGACTCCGCAGGACATTATGTAGTTGTTTTACCTGATATTATATTTAAAAATAAGCAGAATATAGATTGGACTGCTGTTGAGAAATATTTACAACGATATGTCGGAGAAATAACTATGATTGCTGAAACAGGAGACATTATTTACATAGGAATTGATTTTCCGAAGGAATACAAAGGCTCTACCTACACGAAACGCTTAAAAGGAGGCAATGCTAAAGCAAAGGCCAACGCAGTACAAGGTATTTCTGAAATTCTTCGCATTGCTACTGGAAAATGCTTTCGCGAAAATAGAAAGGACAAACACTCCAAAGATGCCGGAAGCGGCTGGTACTACTACACAACACGTTTCGCTCTTCCAATCTACGAAAACGATACGCGAACAGATATTTATAATATTTATTCTGCCTGCTTACTAATCAATTGTACAAAATTTGGAACCATGTATTTATATGATTTAGTAGACATAAAAAAAGAAGCGAGTACCCCACTCAAGACTATCAAATAGACGAGTAGTATAAAAACCGCTTCCTTTCATTAAAAATAACATTTTCTACCGGCTTTGTCAAACGGATTTTAAAGCCAAAAGTACTATTCTAATACCATTCGGATACCATATCGGTACAATTTACCGCAATTAACCATTCCCCCATGCCGCATCAAAGGAAAGAGCCACCTGTTTCTTATCTGTTTGCACACAGTAAATCGGTAATTCCCTGCCATTTACACTATTACTCACTGTGATAGAATCAGGAAGCACAGTGATTGCCCCTCTCAGGATAGCCAGTGCGGCAAATAAAAATAATGCTGTTTGCACTCCCCGGATTAGCAGAAGATTTCTATACTCCGTTTCAGATACTCCTTCTTCTTTTTGAGGAATGATTATTTTTATTGTTTTTTTGATTTGTTCTATGTATTTGTTCATATTTAAAACACCTATACTGCTATTGTTACAGTGTATGTCAGCAATAGGTTGTCATATTATCTAAATTATTAAAAATATTCCCAATATAATCATAGGAGGAGGCGCCACTATAACCGTTAACCATGTTTAGCATATTTTTCTGCAATTCCAACTAACAGCTCCACTATTTTTTCCATGGACTCTATACAGATATACTCAAAGCGTCCATGAAAATTATGCCCGCCTGTGCATAAATTGGGGCATGGCAAACCCATAAAAGATAATCTGGCACCATCAGTACCTCCTCTTATCGGGGAGATGATTGGTGTGATACCGATTTCTTGCATAACTGCTTTGGCATTGTCAATCAGATGCATGTTTTTTTCAATTACTTCCTTCATATTAAAATAGGAATCTTTTAAATCTATTTTAATCGTACCTTTTCCATACTTATCATTTAAGAACTTTCCAATTTTTAGGAATGTCTCTTTCTTTTCCTCAAATTTCAGTCTGTCATGATCTCTGATAATATACTCAGCTACTGCACCTTCCACATTTCCTTTTAAGGAATCCAAATGATAGAATCCCTCGTACTTTTCCGTATACATGGGGTTTTGGAAAACAGGAAGCATCGTCTGGAATTCCTGTGCCAGGAGCAAAGCGTTGATCATCTTATCTTTGGCATCTCCGGGATGTACACTTCGTCCATGAAATATTACTTTAGCCCCCGCCGCATTAAAATTCTCATATTCCAATTCCCCCAGCCTTCCTCCATCCACTGTATAAGCGTAATCCGCTGCAAATAAATCCAAATCAAAATAGTCCGCTCCGGCTCCTACTTCTTCATCCGGAGTAAATCCAATTCTGATCTTGCCATGAGATATCTGAGGATTTTGAATCAGGTATTCTGCCATTGCCATGATTTCTGCAATGCCAGCCTTATCGTCGGCTCCAAGCAAGGTGTTTCCGTCTGTTACTATAAGACTCTTTCCTTTATAAGATAGCAGCTCCGGAAAGTCTTTCGTAGTCATGTGGATATTCTTTTCTTTGTTTAATATAATATCCTTGCCATTATAATTTTCTATTATTTTGTGTTTCACATTTGTTCCCGTAACTGCCGGCGATGTATCCATATGGGCTATGAATCCTATAACAGGTGCCTTTTCACAACCTGCGGATGCCGGAACAGAGGCATAAACATAGCAGTGCTGTTTATCAAATACAATTTCTTTGGCTCCTAACAGTTCTAATTGTCTGACCAGTAATTTTGCCAAGTCATATTGTTTCTCTGTCGTTGGGGTAGATGTGCTTCCTTCATCCGATTGAGTATCAATTTTAATATATTGCAAAAAATTATCTAATACTTTTGACATACATAAACCTCACTTCTGTATTTTAATTATTTATATTATAACCGAAAATGATAAAATTCTTCCGTAGAAATGAAAACCCGGCACAAAAATCGCCGGGTTTAAATTTAATGTATCAATTTATTTAATTTGATGATGTTTTCAGTTCTTCGGAAAGTACATGGATCGTTTCCAGTACCTCTCTGCATTCCTGCATCTGGGTTACCGCTTCTTCCGTAACCGTTACTCCCTCTTCCGAAGATGCCGCAATTTCCTCGCTGGTAGCTGATAAATGAGAGATATTATCTGAAATTACAGCTGTTGCTTTCAGAATATCCTCCATTGTTTCTTCCATCATATTAATACTGCCTGCCAGTTCCATAACTTCATCATTAATCTTCTCAAATTTTTCTTTTGTTACATCTATCATTGTCGTTTGCTTGCTAATGGATTCCACAGATGTATCCAAGCTTTCCGATGCACTCCTGGCATCCTCAATAAGATCCTTAATAATCCCTGTTATTCGTTCCGTAGCTGCTTTCGTCTGCTCAGAAAGCTGGCGGATTTCATCTGCAACAACAGCGAACCCCTTACCTGCTTCGCCTGCTCTTGCTGCCTCAATAGAAGCATTCAGTGCCAAAAGATTGGTTTGAGAAGAAATATTTAAGATATCTCCCACGATATTCTTAACTTCATCCACTCTCCCTGTCAATCTTGCGGTTGCTCCAACAGTCACGCGACTTGCTTCTTCCACTGCAATGGCTTGTGTTTTTAAATTATTTACAAGACCCACACCCTCTGCTACATTTTCAGAAGTTGATAACGATACCTCTGCTACATTAGCAGTTTCTTTCTCTGCGATACTTGAACTTTCCTGAATATTCGCGCACATCTTCGCCTGCTCTTGAATAGATTCGGCTGTACTTTCCGTACTTTGAGCAATATTTTGCATTGCAAGATTATTAGATTCTATGCATTCTTCCAGCTGCATAATCATATTATTGGCTTTTTCAAAGTTAATAATGATATTATCTGCAGTCACCCGCATTCTCTCTGCTGTTATTTCCTGCTTTTTGGCCACATCTTTAATACTATCTACATTCTCTTCATTAAATTTCTGAATCACCCTTGTTGCAATATAGGTGCCCGCACATACTAGAATAACTACCGCCCATCTCATCAGACAATCCGGTGCACTAAACTCAGAAGATGTGATATCCATGATTGTTTTTATGATATTTGCTATTATAATAACTGTTGAACCCAACAATGCAAAACGTGCATTTAAATACATCATGGATGAAATTAAAATAGGAAAAGCATATACATATGTCATGTGAGAGGTTTCAAATATCATAATAATTAAAAAGGTCAGAGCCCCTGAACCCGTTATTATGGATCCACATATTCTCTTTCCCTTAAATATGACAAACCCTACTATACTAATTATTAACATCAAAAATGCCGTAATCAATTGAACGTAAGTACCCGGCTGTGCATTATTCGCGATAATTTCCCAAAACATGGAACCTATAATAAACACTAAAGTACAACTAATAATAGATAAAACCCTTTTATCTACTCTAAAATACTGCTCTCTGGTCATTACCTTTTCTCCTCCGTATAAGATTAACAATAAATATGTATCTAATATACCATTACCCTCAATAAAATAAAAGCTTTGTCTGAAAGTACAGATATATGGTTTATGCTATAATCATGATACGCAAATTTTTTATATATTTTTTAAAATTGAATTTATACTTTTACAAATCAACTTTAATTAAAAAACAATATACAAAATAGTTTTTTTCGTATATAATGTATTTGAAATTTAATAATGCTTTTTAATAAAAGGGAGTAGCCGGCATAATTATGGATTCTTCTGCGACAAACACGATGATACTAATCCGCTGAGAATTGAAATGGCAAGACTTTTATTGTGCCCATGGTTGGTGCAATAAAAGTCTTTTTGAATATTTCCACAGTAAAAAGCGCACCTATAAGGAGGTATGATTTATGGACAGCGACCCTGTCGCCCAGACAATTATTTTTCAAATTTTATTTCTAGCATTCCTTACTTTAGTGAATGCATTTTTTGCAGGAGCCGAAATGGCAGTTGTTTCTGTTAATAAGAACAAGATAAAGAGACTTGCTGCAGATGGTAACAAAAAGGCAGCACTGGTATTAACTCTTACCGAGAGTTCCACCAGTTTTCTTTCCACCATACAGGTGGCAATTACTTTTGCGAATTTTTTCTCAAGTGCATCTGCCGCAACAGGTATTTCACAAATTTTAGCAAAAAAACTAGCAGAACTTAACATTCCATACAGTGGAACTATTGCTACCGTGGCTATCACTCTTATTCTATCTTACTTCACCCTTGTGTTTGGTGAGCTGGTTCCTAAAAGAGTGGCACTGCAGAAATCAGAAAGCTTAAGTTTGTTTTGTGTGACACCGATTTATTACATATCGATTGTGCTGTCACCGTTTATCAAGTTTCTCTCTTTGTCTACCAATGGTTTTCTAAGCCTTGTGGGTATGAAATCCGATACCTTGGAAGAAGAAGTTTCAGAAGAAGAAATTAAATCCTTGCTGGAAACCGGACAAGAAACAGGTATTTTTAATGATATAGAAAAAGAGATGATTACATCTATCTTCTCTTTTGACGACAAGAAGGCGCGAGAAGTCATGACTCCACGGCAGGATATGATTGCTATAGATATTGATAGGTTTTGTAATGAATCTGTGGATATCATATTACAAAGCAAACGTTCCCGTATTCCTGTTTATGAAAAGAACATGGATAACGTGATTGGAATTCTTTATGTAAAGGATTATATCATAAAGGCTAAAGAGCATTCTTTTTCCAATATAAATATTGAAGATTTATTGCAAAAGCCATATTTTGTACCGGAAAATCAGAAAATAGATAAATTATTTAAAGATATGCAGGAAAAGCAAATTCGTATGGCAATTCTTGTGGATGAGTACGGCGGGGTATCCGGACTTGTGACATTAGAAGATTTAGTCGAAGAAATTGTAGGCGATATTTGGGATGAGTATGATGAAATAGAGAATGATATTACACAACTTTCACCTACTACTTATAAATTATCCGGTAATATGTTATTATATGATTTGA
>CAYXCV010000047.1:0-18832 GCA_964463365.1 uncultured Kineothrix sp. | reverse complement strand
ACCTCAATATGATTACTAGCTTTTTGTTGGGACAAAAGAACAACCGTCTCTACATTTGCGGTCCAAGGAAATTGATCCACCGCGACCGCTCTCTCCACCTCATACCCATTTCCCAAGAACACTTCCAGATCCCGTACCAAACTGGTAGGCTTACATGAGATATAAATCAAACGCTCCACCTGATAATTAATAATCTTTTTCAAAGCTTTCGGGTGAATCCCATCACGAGGCGGGTCTAAAATAATTAAATCCGGCTTTTCATCGATTTCATCAATCACCTTTAGTACATCACCTGCAATAAACTCACAATTATATAAGTCATTTAATTCCGCATTTCTTTTAGCTGCCTCGACTGCCTCTTCCACAATCTCCACACCTATTACTTTGTGGGCTACCGGAGCCATCATCTGGGCTATGGTTCCTGTCCCGCTGTATAAATCAAAAACTACATGATTGCAGGTTTCATCTTCTGATAAGGAGCCGATATAATCTCTAGCAGTCTCATATAATACTTCTGCTCCATAAGTATTGGTTTGGAAAAATGAGAACGGAGATATTTTAAACTTTAATCCTAAGAGTTCTTCATAGAAATAATCCTTGCCATATAATATAACTGTCTCATCACTCTGAACCACATCTGCCAGGGAATCATTTTTTATATGAAGGATTCCAACTATGTTACCTTCTAAGGAAAGAGAAAGAAGTGCATCCTTAAAATGAGCCAAATCATGCTCTTCCTGTGTCGTTGTTACGAGTGCTATCAGAATTTCCCCTGTCTTACTTGCTTTTCTTACTAAGAGGTGACGCAAATACCCTTCATGACGCATTCTGTGATGAAAAGAGACACTTTGTTCTGCAAAATAATCTCTGACGCAGGAAAGGATTTTGCGATAATCTTCGTCCACAAGCTGACAATCCCTAACTGTGACAATATCATAGAAACTTCCTCTTTGATGCATTCCAAGAGACAAGGGACCGTCCTTTATTTCATCTCCGAAAGAGAATTCCATTTTGTTTCGGTACTCATACTGCTTGGGGCTTCCCTTAATTCCTTCAAAAGAATACTCTATTTCTTGCTTATGCAGCACGGAGTCCAACAGCTTTTTCACCTGTTCCTCTTTGATGCGAAGCTGCTCTTCATAGGGAAGAGAAATATAGGTGCAGCCTCCGCATGCTCCGAAATGCGGACAAGGGCTTTCTATTTCAATGGGCGACTTTTCTATAATCTGTGTCAGTCTACCTTCTGCCTTCCCGCTTCTTATTTTATTAATCACACAGGAAACTTTCTGTCCCGGCAGAACATTTTTAACAATACAGCTTCCCTCTTCGGACGCAACTACTCCCTTATTGGGAAAATCTATTCTTTCCACAACGCCCTCTATTACTTGACCTTTTTTCATCTTAATCATAACCTTTCCGTAAACTGCAAACACTAATCCGGCACTTATATAGCCTATATCTTTCTATAGGAGTGCCTTCCTATAGAATAACAAAAACGGAATGCTCATACAAGTACATTCCGCTCACTCCGCTCATTAAACATAATTATGCTGTAAGCGCTACAAAATAGATGGCATTCTATACAAGCTAATATTTCTATGATAGTCTATCAATGATAATCTATAGACAGCATTTTTTTAATGAGACAAGGTGACATTAGATAACATTATAGAATCTATTACAGAAATAAAGAGAGGCGGAAAAAGGATGAAGAGAATTTTATATGTTGAGGACGATATGATTATTTCGTCAGGGCTTTTATACGCACTGGACCAGGAGGGCTATGCTGTTGTTCACTGCAAAAGTGTGAAGGAAGCAGTCAGTATATTGGAGCATCAGCAATTTGACCTTGCTTTGCTAGACATGCAGCTCCCTGATGGTACATGGGCAAAACTTGCAGCTCATAAAAACGGATGGGTCTACCTTGTACAAATGCGTTCCCGGGAGTTTGCCGTTTTGCAAAGTATCGGCATGACCCACGATGGACTGAAACGCATGTTAAATCTTGAAAGTATTATGTGTTCCACCAAATCACTGATAATTGGGCTGCCTCTTGCGCTTGTGCTGACCTATCTAATAAATAAGCCCATCCGCACCATGTTTCCTGTGCCTTATCAATTTCCGTGGTTTACAGTTATATGCTGCATCGTTGTGGTGTTTATCATCACATGGAGTACGATGTGGTATTCTTCCAAGCAGCTTTACAAAAAGAATGTGATTGAAACAATACGCTTAGAAAGTTAAGTATTAGATGCTGCAGTCCTCGGTTATGGACGAACAAAAAATGGAATGTACATGATTGTACATTCCACTTTATTTTATAGTAAAAAATATTAACTTATTATTCTTTGATTAAATCATCATCCAAATCATCTTCATCTTCAAAGAAATCGTCATCAAAGTCATCATCAAAATCATCTTCAAAATCTTCCAGATAATCCGGTGTAAAATAACGGTACACCGCATAAGCTATTCCTGCAATCGCTGCTATTGCACCGATAATCGCAAATACCCAGAGTACTGTATTACATTTCTTTTTTTCTTCTTTTTTTCCTAAGAGTTCATTAATTCTGGACATATCAATATATTCTTCTAGTTTACTTAACTTATTCATGTGCATACCTCTCTTTGCTTTTACTCTGTTTATTGTTACCATTTAGGACTTAGTTTATCAAATATCCTGCTGCCAACTTTTACAAAGTTAAATATGTTTTCTCATATTAATATATATAATATACCACTAATTCCAATATTTTACTATAAATTTTTCAAATTTTATATCTTTTTAAGTTTTGCAAAGGCAGCATACATAACTTTCTGTCCTGCTTCATCAAATACGACCGTTACCTTATAATCGCGGGGATCTTTTTCCACGTTAGCTACAGTACCCTCGCCGTATTTAATATGCTTCACCCTGTCCCCCATACCATAATCTATATGAGCGGAGCTAGGCATTCCTTTAGAAAGTCCGTTGACACTGCCTAAGCTGCCTACGCCTCCTCCGGCAATAAAGGGTCTGTTTTCTGCCGGTGTCCGTTTAGGAACCGCAACTGCCTTGGGTTTTGCTCTAGCGGTTGGTACATTTTTATCAAATATTCTTTGATAGTCTCCGCTTGCTCCATTTCTAGTGAAACCGCTGTCACTGCTTTCGGAAGGCATATAATTCATACCAAAGGGCTTTGCTTTAAAATGGCTTCTTTCGTAAGAATCATCTTCATACTCTACATAATCCCGGATTTTCAAAGTGGGCAATTTATTATCCAGCAGTTGTTCTGGAATCTCCTTTACAAAACGGCTGACCGGATTATACTGAGTCTCACCGCGCAGCATTCTTTGTTTGGCACAGGTAATCGTTAAGTCTTCTTTTGCTCTTGTGATTCCCACATACGCCAGTCGTCTCTCTTCTTCAATATCTTCGTCATTATCAGAAGTAATCGTCATATAACTGGGGAACACACCGTCCTCCATGCCAGCCAGATAAACATGGGGGAATTCCAATCCTTTGGCACTGTGGAGTGTCATAAGAAGCACCCTGTTACCATCATCATTAATACGGTCTATGTCAGCGACCAGTGCAACCTCTTCCAGGAATTCACTTAAGCTTGGTTCCTCATGTGTTTCTTCATAGGAAACAACCTTACTAATTAATTCATCAATATTATTGATTCGGTCTTCTGCATCTTCCTCATCAGAGGCTTCCAGATTCTTTACATAGGAAGTGGTTTCGATAATATCTTTGATTAATTCTTCCAATCCATAGTATTCCAGCTTACTGCGGAACGCTTGTATCATCAGAACAAATGGCTGAAGCTTTGCGGCACTTTTACCGATTGTCATAATCTGATCCGCTTCTCTGAGTGCATCATAGAAACTGATATTTCGCGTATTTGCATATTCCTGAACACGTGCTATCGTTGTGGCTCCGATTCCTCTTTTCGGTACATTAATGATTCGCTTTACCGCCACATCATCCCTTCCGTTATCAACGGTTTTTAAATACGCCAATATATCCTTGATTTCTCTTCTGGAATAGAAATTAGTTCCGCCCACCACATCATATGGTATGCCTTCAATTACAAAACGTTCTTCCAAGATGCGGGCTTGTGCATTTGTTCTATATAAAACCGCGCAGTCACCATAATCCACTGCTCCGGCTCTTTTCTTTCTTACCATATCATCAGCCACGTATTCCGCTTCTTCATAGGCTGTGTCAAATTGTCTGAAATGAATTCTGTTTCCATCGCCTTTTTGTGTCCAAAGAGCCTTGTCTTTACGACCGATGTTATTCTGAATCACTGCATTTGCAGCATTCAGCACATTTTGAGTGGAGCGGTAATTCTGTTCCAGCTTTATCACTGATGCTTCTGCATATACCTTTTCAAAATCTAGTATATTTCTTATATTCGCACCACGGAATTTGTAAATAGACTGGTCATCATCTCCTACCACGCAAAGGTTTCTGTATTTATCTGCCAGCAGACGAATCAGTTCAAACTGGGCTGTGTTGGTATCCTGATACTCATCCACCATAATATAGCGGAATCTTTCCTGATAGCTGTCAAGCACTTCCTGACAATTCTTAAAAAGCTCTACCGTCTTTACAATTAAATCATCAAAATCAAGAGCATTGCTTTTTCGCAGTGTAGCTTGATATTCATGATAAACTTGTGCTATTTTTGCTTTTTGATAATCTCCCATTGCCTGAAGCTGATACTCTATAGGAGAAATCAGTTCATCCTTTGCGGCGGAAATTGCACTTAATATAGCTCTTTCCTTTAACATCTTTGTGTCAATTTGAAGGCGTTTGCAAATCTCCTTGATAACTGTTTTCTGATCATCCGTATCATATATTGTAAAATTATTGTCATATCCTAATTTATCTATGTATCTTCTGAGGATTCTTACACATGTGGAATGAAATGTGGATACCCATATTTGCTCAGAACCATGACCGATAATGCTGTCTACCCGGTCTCTCATCTCTCCGGCTGCTTTATTCGTAAAAGTAATGGCAAGAATATTCCAGGGCTGTACTCCCATCTCATCTATTAAATATGCAATTCTATGTGTCAGAACACGAGTCTTACCGGAACCCGCTCCTGCCAGTAAGAGAACCGGCCCGTCCGCAGTAAAAACTCCTTTTTTTTGTTGTTCATTTAATGTATCGTAAATGCTCATAAACTTTTTATCTCCTGATTTTACCTCTGCATACAAAATCCTCTTGTAAGATATGCCTACAAGAGGACTCCTTTGCATTTCACTTATACTGTTACATCCTCTTCATCAAAAGAATCACCGCATTCCGGGCAGAATTTAGGTGGGTTCTTAGGGTCTTTCGGTTCCCATCCACATTTATCACATTTGTATAAGGGCTCTCCGGCTGGCTTTTTCTGTCCGCAATCACTACAGAACTTACCTTTATTCACTGCTCCGCAGCTGCATGCCCAGCCATCCGCAGGTTTTGATGCACCGCAATCACTGCAGAATTTACCTTGATTTCCGGTTGCTCCGCAGGTACAGGTCCATCCTTCACTTTGCATCTTTGGTGCTGCAGCCGGTTGGCCTGCGCTTTGTGCCTGTGCCTGCTGCTGATTGGACATTTCAAATAATGTATTGGCGTTCATACCACCTGCCATATTCGCCATATTCATTCCTGCAAAAGCCATCATTGGTCCGGTGGATTCATTGGAAGCTGCTGCCTTCATTGCTTCTGCCTGAGCTCCTACCAATGTTGCGGCTGCCATGCCCGGATTCCTGAGCACTGCCGACCTTTGCATCTCTTTTATCATCGCTTCATCTTCTTCGGAAGCCTTCATGGAATTCACGCCAAAGGAAATAATCGAAATACCTCTAAGCTCTGACCATTTTGCAGATAACACTTCATTCAAAGCATCTGCAAGTTCCATCGTATGTGCAGGCACGGCGCTATAACGGATACCCATAGCGGATATCTTGGCAAAGGCCGGCTGCAATGCTGTCATCAGCTCTGTTTTTAACTGACTGTCAATATTTTCTCTTGTATAATCAGATGTTACATTACCGCATACATTGGTATAAAATAGAAGCGGGTCTATAATTTTATAAGAATATTCACCGTTACATCTTATGGCTATATCTACGTCTAAACCGATATTGTTATCTACCACACGAAATGGAACCGGGCTTGCCGTTCCGTATTTATTACCTATGATTTCTTTCGTATTAAAGAAATAAACTCTCTGATCTCTGGCTGTATCCCCACCAAACGTAAAACGTTTGCCGATCGTTGCAAAAGTGTTTTCCACATTTTCACCAAAATCACCATAAAACAAACTGGGTTCTGTGGAAGTATCGTAAACAAATTCTCCGGCTTCCGCACAGAATTCTACTACTTTCCCCTGATCCACGATAATCATACATTGTCCCTCATTGATTGCAATGATAGAACCATTGGAAATCACATTATCTACACCCTTGGTATTGCTGCTCTTTCCCCCTTCAATTCGTTTATTTCCTTTTCTAACAAGCACGTCACTGCTAAGAGAATCACAATAAATATACTCTCTCCACTGATCTGCCGCAATCGTACTCACTGCACTTTTGATAGATTTGATCAATCCCATTTTTGCTTATCCTCCATCCATACCACCGGATATATTACTTCCGGCATTTCTATTTGTATAGCTAAAAACATTATAACTATTTTGACTTTCCTTGTCCAGTCATTGAATTCACCTTTGTAGGTATTTCTTTCAATGAAACAGGCACGTTTCCCGAATCCTCTTATATAATAAATAATCAATATTTTTAAACTATGAATAAATGGAGGATTTATGAAAGCATGATAAAACATAACTCTCATCAACTTATGAAAAGAATCATAGCTCTCAGTCTATGTTTCTTATTTTTATTTGGCAGTATCGCCGGATGTGGGAACGCCGGTAATGGGAAGGATAATGCTTCCGGCAAGAATCTAAAAGAAGTAACCCTTAATGAAGTCGCACACTCCCTATTTTATGCCCCTATGTATGTTGCTATCGAAGAAGGATATTTTGAAGAAGAAGGGATTGCTATTACACTGGTTACCGGATTCGGTGCTGATAAAACGATGACTGCCGTACTTACAGACGAGGCCGATATCGGCTTTATGGGAAGTGAAAGTACCATATACACATATATCGGCGGCACTCAGGATTATGTGGTTAGCTTTGCACAGCTTACCCAGCGGGCAGGGAACTTCCTCGTATCCAGGGAACCCATTGATAATTTCTCATGGGATATGCTGAAAGATAAGAATGTTCTGGGCGGAAGAGCCGGGGGAATGCCTCAAATGGTGTTCGAATATATTTTGAAGAAGAATAACATCGATCCCAAAGCCGATCTGGCCATAGATCAAAGTATTGATTTTGGTTCTACCGCTGCTGCTTTCTCCGGCGGTCAGGCAGACTTTACCATAGAATTCGAACCACATGCCACTGCTCTGGAAGCAAAAGGAGACGGATATGTAGTTGCTTCTCTTGGAAAAGATTCGGGTTATGTTCCATACACTGCATTTAGTGCAAAGAAAAGCTATATTGACCAGAATCCCGAAACAATTCAAGCCTTTACCAATGCCTTACAAAAAGGCATGGACTATGTAGGTTCACACTCACCCGAAGAAATCGCAAAAGTCATTTCTCCCCAATTCAAAGAAACAGATGTCAAAACAATCACAGCTATCGTTACCAGGTATCATGAGCAGGAAACATGGAAAGATAACCTGATTTTTGAAGAAGATGCTTTTACATTGCTGCAGAATATTCTGGATGAAGCCGGTGAACTATCGGAGCGAGTACCCTATGGTACATTAGTAAATACACAATTTGCCTCAGAAGCTTCCAATTGATACGCAAGTATCATTGGTATTAACGAATCGCTCACTGTAAGTTTAACAGTGAGCGATTTATAATTGTACGCTCTGATTACATAATATGATGTTTTTGTTTTTCTTTTAATCGTGATAAGGCTCTTGCCAGTGAAGCCTGCGACATGTAATATTCTTGAATACTCTGTTTCTGCCGCAGCTGTTCCTGTGCCCGATCAAGTGCTTCCTGCGCCCGCTTTTCATCAATATCCTCCGGTCGTTCTGCCGAGTCAACTAATATGATTACACGGTTATTAGCCGTTTGAACGATACCCGCACCAACCACAGCAACCTGCCAGGTATCATCTTCTTTTTTAAAGCGCATACTGCCTTCTTTGGTGGCAATAATCATTTCCTGATGATGCGCCATAATAGCCTGTTCCCCATCAATGGCAGGAATAATCGTACAGCTTGTTCTCCCATCATAAAAGACATGGTCGCTTGCCACAATTTTCAAACTATATTCTGCTGCCACAGCCGCCACTTCCTTTCCAAACGAGTTTATTACTTAACTATTTTCATTTTCTCAGCGTTCTCAATCACTTGCTCAACGGTTCCTACATTAAAAAATGCTGCTTCCGGATATTCATCCATATCCCCGTCGATAATCGCTTTGAATCCTCTGATGGTTTCTTTCACAGGTACAAAGACACCCGAAACACCGGTGAAGGTTTCCGCCACATGGAACGGTTGGGATAAGAATCTTTGTATTCGTCTCGCACGATTTACTATTTGCTTATCGGATTCTGATAATTCTTCCATACCCAGAATCGCAATGATATCCTGTAACTCTTTATATTTTTGAAGCATTTCCTGTACTTTGATAGCTACCGCATAATGCTCTTTACCTACAATTTCTTCCTCTAGGATTCTGGAAGAGGATTCCAGTGGATCTACTGCCGGATAAATACCTTGCTCAACAATTTTTCTGGATAAAACTGTGGTAGCATCAAGATGTGCAAATGTCGTTGCCGGCGCCGGGTCTGTTAAGTCATCTGCGGGTACATACACTGCCTGCACCGAGGTGACCGAACCGTTTTTGGTGGAAGCGATCCTTTCCTGCAGCTCACCGACTTCCGTTGCCAGTGTGGGCTGATATCCTACCGCAGAAGGCATACGTCCAAGCAAGGCGGATACCTCAGACCCTGCCTGCACAAAACGGAATATATTATCAATAAACAGGAGCACATTCTGGTGCTTTTCATCTCTGAAATATTCTGCCATAGTAAGACCCGTCTCTGCCACACGCATACGCGCTCCCGGCGGCTCATTCATCTGACCAAACACAAGGGCAGTCTTTTCCAGCACTCCCGATTCTTTCATCTCTGTCCAGAGGTCGTTTCCTTCTCTGGAACGCTCTCCTACTCCTGTGAAAATCGAATAACCACCATGCTCTGTTGCAATGTTTCTGATAAGTTCCTGAATCAGTACGGTTTTTCCTACACCTGCACCGCCAAACAAACCTATTTTACCGCCCTTTGAATAGGGAGCCAACAAATCTATGACTTTAATTCCGGTTTCTAACATTTCTATCACAGGGCTCTGTTCGTCAAAAGCCGGGGGATCTCTATGAATTACCCAATGTTCTTCGTCTTCTAAGCTTTCTTTGCCATCTATTGTCTCACCCAAAACATTAAACAGTCTGCCTAATGTTTTCTCACCCACGGGCACCGTGATACCGGAGCCCGTTGCCACTACTTCCATATCCTTACAAAGACCATCACTGGAAGCAAGCATAATGCAGCGCACTACGTTACCTCCGATATGCTGTGCCACTTCCATAACACACTTTTTTCCGTGATTATTAACTATAAGGGCATCTCTTATAAAAGGAAGATCATTATTCTCAAAAGCCACATCAATAACCGGCCCCATAATCTGTATAATTTTTCCTTTACTCATAGCTGCTCCAATCTGCGCCGTTTTTGCGCGTCATTCTTTTTCTTTTGGAGTTTCTTTTTCTTCTGTGCCTTAGCACCACTGATAACCTCGGTTATTTCCTGGGTTATCGCAGCCTGACGCACACGATTGAATGCAATCGATAGCTCCCGTAACATCTCTACCGCATTATTGCTGGCTGCCTGCATTGCTATCATTCTGGCATTTTGCTCACTGCAAAAAGATTCTACCAAAGCACCGAAAATAAATCCTGTTATATAATTCGGCACAATGTTATCCAGCACCGCTTTGGGAGACGGCTGCATGCTGAATTCCTCTGCATAAACATTAATAGGAATGTCTATATTAAATTTCTCTTTTTCTAAGGGAAGAAGCTTTAAAATCTTTGTCTCTGCCTGCATGCTGTTTACCATATCCGTATAAATCATCCACACTTCACACAATTCCCTTTTATGATAAGCCTCTAAGACTGTTCCGGATATTAGTCTTGCCCGGTGCATCGTAGGGCTCTGAGCCGTATAATGAAATTGCTCCTCCACCGGCACATTTCTTGCAGCAAAAAACTGCCTGCCCAGTTCTCCCACTACATACAGCTTCGTTTGAGCTTCTTTGGAAAGCCATTCCTGGGTAAGCTTCAATACGTTATGATTATAAGCCCCTGCCAAACCTTTATCCGCTGTTACAACAATAATCCCCCTTGTGCAGTCACGTTCCGATACTTCCTCGTTGGAATCGAAATAGATATGTTCCATATCCGGAATATGACGCATCATTCTGGCAATCATGGATTGTAAGGTATCAAAATAAGGCTGTGTATCATCTTTATGTTGTTTCGCTTTTTTTAATTTAGTAGAAGAAATCATATACATGGCATTGGTTATTTTTTTCGTATCCGAGATACTTTTCATTCTGCTCTGTATCTCTCTTGCACTTGCCATTTTCAATCACTCCTCTTCCTTTTTTATTATCAGATATTGCTTACCCTTGCATATATACTTCTTTATATTCCTTTGCCACGTGTTCAATGTGTACAATTAAGTCATCGGTAAGCTCTTTGGTTCTCTCTATCTCCCTGCCAATTTCCGGATATTTTTGTTCGAAATACTTGAGCATTCCCATCTGAAATTCTTTAATTTCATCTAAAGGCATGGAAAGCATTACTCTGCTTGTAGCCGCACTTAAAGTAATGACCTGCTCATGCATTGCCAGTGGTCGATATAACGGCTGCTTTAATAGCTCCATCAATCCTCTTCCGTATGTCAGCTGTTCCTTTGTCGTTTCATCTAAGTCTGAACTGAACTGTGTAAATACTTCCATCTCTCTAAACTGTGCCAAGTCAATACGGATACTGCCTGCCGCTTTTTTCATTGCTTTTGTCTGTGCAGCCCCACCCACACGGGATACGGAAAGACCTACGTTTACTGCCGGACGCATACCGGAGAAGAACAAATCGCTTTCTAAGAAAATCTGACCATCTGTAATAGATATTACATTAGTAGGTATATATGCGGACACATCACCCGCCTGTGTTTCTATAATCGGAAGAGCAGTTAAGGAACCGCCGCCTTTTTCTTTATTCAGTCTGCTGGATCTTTCAAGCAGTCTTGAATGCAGATAAAATACGTCGCCCGGATAGGCTTCACGCCCCGGAGAACGCTCTAATAAAAGCGATAACGCCCTGTATGCTACCGCATGTTTGGACAAATCGTCATAAACAATCAGCACATCTTTTCCCTGATACATAAAATACTCTGCAAGCGCAGTCCCTGAATAGGGTGCTATGTATTGTAAAGGTGCCGCATCACTTGCTGTGGCTGATAATACTATCGTATAGTTCATAGCCTCATGTTTCTTCAGGGTTGAAACTAATTTCGCAACCGTAGATGCTTTTTGACCGATGGCCACATAGATACATATAACATCTTTTCCTTTTTGATTCAGAATCGTATCAATAGCTATGGAGGTCTTACCGGTCTGTCTGTCTCCGATAATAAGCTCCCTCTGGCCTCTGCCAATAGGAAACATGGAATCTATCGAAAGAATTCCCGTTTCCAGCGGTACTCCCACAGAGGATCTGTCTATAATACCGGGAGCCTCTTCCTCTACCGGACGATATCCACTGGCAGTAATCTCACCTTTTCCGTCGATGGGAGCGCCAAGTGCATCAACAACTCTGCCCAGATAGGATTCACCTACCGGAATACCTGCGCGTTTTTCGGTACGAACCACACCGGTTCCTTCCCTTATCTCTGTATCCTTGCCAAATAAAATACAGCCTATTTCTTCTTCTCTGATATCCTGAACCATGCCCTTGACACCATTATCAAAGATAACAATTTCACCATACATGGCATGATCAATTCCATCTATATTAGCAATACCATCGCCAACCCAACTTACCCTGCCGACTTCTTTATCCTTCGCCTCTAAGTCAAACTCTTCTATCTCACTGCGCAAAATAGTAATAATTCCCTGCATGCCGGCCTGCGTATCTATCTCTGCGCCTTGATGAAAATCCATGCTTTGGGAAAGCTTTTCCTGTAACTGTTTTAAACGTCCCTCAGCACTCCAGTCGTATTCATCATTGCCTGCTCGAATAATAAATCCACTGATTAATTCCGGTTTTTCTACCATTTTAATCTGCATGTCTTCACGTTCGTACTTACGTAATAAGAAGTTCTTTATTCCTTCCAGCTGTTCCTTCGTCGGCTCTGTTACATAGGAAATCGTCACACGGAATTCTTCTTTTGCGACAGGCAGTTCATACAAACGTTTTACGTCAGTTGTACCCTTTTCATTCAATTGAATCACCTGCTTTTGCTAAAAAATGTTCATACAGTTTCTTATCACTATCTGCATTACTTCCTGCACCCATAACTTTTGCAGCTGCATCTATTATCATATCAGAGATCTCTGTCTGTGCCTTCTGCAGTATTTTATCTTTGTCTGCCTGCGCTTTTTCTTTGGCCGTTACAAGAATATTATCTGCTTCATTTTTGGCATCACCTACTATGCGCTCATATTCTACCATGGCATCTTTTCTTGCTTCTGATGTTGCAAGCTTCTTTTGTTCTTCTATTTCAATGACAGATGCCTCATATTTTTCTTTGAGCGAAATTGCCTCCTGCTTGGTATTATCAGCTTCTTCGAGCGTACCATCTATCATTTCTTTTCTTTTATCAAGGATAGCATTTACCGGACCCAGCAAAAACTTTTTAACCACAAGATATAAAATTAAAATATTTATTAATGTAAATAGTATATTAATATCCAGCCTGAGCATATATCCCACCTACCTTCCTTTTCTTCTAACTCATACATACTTTTTAAATGCTTATCATTTTAATAAGAAGATAATAAATAGTGCAATCAGAAAACCATAAATAGCGGTAGACTCTGCAAGCGCACAACCAAGAAGTAATAACTTGGTTATCTTACCATCCGCCTCCGGTTGTCTTGCTACTGCTTCTGTAGCCTTAGATGTTGCGATTCCAATACCAATACCTGCTCCAATACCTGTAAATACTGCGATACCTGCTCCAATTGCGATCAATGATGACATAATTCTTTCTCCTTTTCATTCAAAAATTAATAGCTATTCAACAGCTTCTTTTATAAATAAACCTGTCAGAAACACAAAAACATATGCCTGAATCAGTCCGTCGAAAATATCAAAATAGATACTAAATATTGCTGGAACAAAAACCGGAACAACCAGTTTGATTAATTCCATAATAACAAATGCTGCCAAAACGTTGCCAAACAGTCGCATGCAGAGCGAGAGCGGCCTAATAAATACTTCCAAAATATTAATAGGGGTTATAACCGCTATCGGTTCTGAAAAGCTTTTGATCCATTTCTTTGGACCTTTCTTATGTATACCGGCGAATTCAATCAACACAATACTAACAATGGCAAACGCTACCGTTACATTCAAGTCTTTAGACGGCGGCTTAAATCCAATCAGTCCAATCATATTAGACAACCCCAGATAAATAAGTACCGATGTTAAATACGGCACATATCCTGCAGCTTCTTCTCCGACAAATCCCTTAACCATATTCTGTATACCTGTGACTGCCGTTTCTAAGACTAATTGACGCTTACTGATATTTTGTACTTTAAGATTCCTTGTAAGTACAAAGCTAATAATGGCAATTGCTGCAATAACAATCCATGTAACGACTACCCCTTCATCTACGGGAAGTCCTCCAAGAATAGGAATTGTAAAAACAGTTTCACAATTTAACTGCGCTTGTAATTCCTCTATCACGTTACTCATGCCTTATCACTTCCTTTCCGGTTAATACCTATCATCGACACGATTATAGCCCCCTTTTAACGGGTTTTCAATATACAACTTTTATATAAATTTTTACCTTATCATAACAATTTTTATAAATATATATATAGTTTAACAATTTGTCGATAAAACGGGGCTTTGCACGACATATCAAAAAGACACCTATTCCGCTTGTTCCTTCCTCGGAATAAATGTCTTAGCGATTTCTTAACACATTCAACTTTAAAATTATACTCTTATCATATACGATAATTAGCGTTTTGTAAACCAATGTCGCATATTGCCATAATTACTGCAAAAAAGAATAGACAAATCATTAGAAATATAGCTGTTTTATCATATATAAAATTTACTTCTGTTTCCATATTATTAAGTTTGGAAATTTTAACATTACTTATCAGTACCTCCACTCCAAGAAATATGAATACACTAGGCCATAATCTTATAATAGTCGCATAATCCAGAGTTGGTATAAATATTTTCATTAAAAACAATACTCCAAATACAATCAAGATACAGCCAAAGGTTACGGTACCTACCCTATGTGTTCTTGCTATTTGTTTTTGTTCCATATGCACTCCTCTCCTTAGCTCATAAAACTTAATTGGTTGTATCATCCTTTACTTCCACTGATTCCACATCAACAATAACTTCTTCATTTAGCTTTTGCTTCTTACCTTTAATCATATAGAATCCGGCCGCAATAATTGCAAACCCTGTTAATATCTTTGGAACTGTATATCTGATACGTCTCAAAAAAATAATAACCCATTCCGGTAAAAAATGATAAAAAATATCTGCAAAGCCATTCCAAAGCAAAAAGATTCCAAGAACAATCAATACGGTTGCAATAATTTTTCTATGTTTTTGTACGTTATTCTTATTAAATTCTAAAATGCCATCCAGATTAAATAAAAACTCATCCTCTACTTTAAGAAATTCCTCATCTGAAAGACCTGCAAGGTTGTTCACATGGAAAAAGCTATAGAACCATACGATAAGAGCAAGAAGTCCTACTACCCCAATCTGTAAAATGGAGGTAATTGCACATATTGCAAAAAACAATCCCATTATACTGATACCCATCTTCATAAATCCCAAATACATTTCCCCTGCTCCGGGAAGCAGCGAGAAGCAAAACGTCCAAAATCCATTCTTTTTTTTCCTCATCATAATTCATTTCCTCCATTATTTATTATATTTGGTAAATTGTTCAGCAGTTTAAAAACTTCATCTGATTTATTACCAATAAACGATTTTATTCCCATATTATTTTCTAATAATTTTTTATTTTCTTCTTCATATTCCTTCATGTCTTTACGTATTTGTTCTTCCATCCTATCTTCATAAACAGGTGCCATATTCTGCGACATATCTATAGGCATAATCATCAGAAAATATAGTGCAGCAACCGCAGCCGCAGCCACTTTCATACTATATAAAAAAAGTTGTTTTTGTTTATAGCGTCTTTTACTTGTGACCTTCTCCATGATCTGATCCTTCAAATAGCTTGGCGGAGATAGCATCGCTGTAAGCTCTACATCTTGTATTAATTGATTTAGTTCTTCGTCACTCATATATTGTTTATGATCGTTCATGCGCTCTTCTCCTTTCCATACAATTTCCTGAGCATATCACGTGCTCTGTAAATCTGTGTCTGCACTGTTTTCACATTCTCATTGCGCTTTTTTGCGATTTCGTCTGCCTTTAGTTCGTCATAGTAAACTGCTTTGGCAATTTCATTGTAAGGCGGCCTTAGCATATTACAATACTCAAGCAGTTTATTTCTCACTTCTTCCTCTAAACAAATTTCTTCCGGCGTGTTTCTTGTTTCACTTTGCTGTTTGAAGAATTCATCATCTGTCGGTACTGCTCTTCTGCCGGCACTTCTTAAATAATCAATACTTTTATTTGTTGCAATTCTACACAGCCATCCTTTTTCATTTGCCCCTTCGAAGGTATCCAGATTATTATAAGCCGACCAAAAAGTTTCCTGTGCCAAATCTTCCGCCACAAAATAATCCGAAGTTACTTTGTAACAAATAGAAAAAACGAGATTCTGGTAAGTATCAATCAACATTGACAAACGTTCTTCATTATTCATTTGACTAATACCCCTCACCTCTTCCTATTTTCTTCTATATTAATAATAACGTATCAGTTATTCAATAATCTTCAATATATATTATAATTTATTTAAATTTTTTTAATAGATTCTGCAACGCAGAATCTCGCGCCGAGCGCGGTCGCATGGCGACATATTACAGCTTCGCGCGAGTGCGCATAACGCGTAGCGATTCTAATTGCATAGGATTCTTTTCCTATGCAATTAGAAAAGTGCCTGACTGGTCAGACACTTCTGCAAGTTCCATTCATTATTTATTTTCTACGTCTTGTTTATTCGTATTCTCCTTTTTACTTTCCTTTTCCTTTTTCTTTTCGCCAGATGCTTTTCCAAAGCTATCAACCATCTTTTCAATCAAAAGTTTTTTAACGTATACATCAAAGCTAAGCATACAAATAAAAGAAAATAACTGCAGAAACTCCTTGTCATCTTCCGGTGCTTTCTTAAAGGTCTCCTTAGATACCTGATACTTATTCATCACATCGTCTTTCAGAATGTCGACCTGTTTTCGTTCAAGACTAAAAACCTCTTCATAAATATCACCCAAGTCAAATGATTCATTCTGGAAAAAACCTTCCGTAATAGGATTGAGCAAAGTTTGTATATCATTAATGGTAAGAATTCCTTTATAATAATAGATAAATATCAATAGAAGTACATGTTCTTTGGTATATTTCTTCTTTATAGGAGGAGGAAGCAAATCATTCTTTGCATAATTATTAATCATTGTCTTAGTAAGAATCTTGTCGTCTCCCGGATTTCTTGTAGCATTCTTAAGCTTATTATCCATAAAGGTTGTAACTTGATCCATATATAAGTCAATATTGGGTATCTCCTCTAATTTAATATACTGTATGCGATCCAGACTTTCTAATATACTGTTTAATAAATCGTCTTTATCAATTGTCATATTAACACCTCTACACCTCATTATATAGTAACAAAAACCACATAGCAAGCCTAAACTTTTGCGGTAAAAAGACTCTTCTTTACTTTAAGACTTTAATATGTTAACATGGGAATATGTTTAACTGTGAAGTTTTAATGCATAAAAGTGTCTAAGGGATTCAGCATTAAATACCTTTAGTTCAAATAATATACATATAGGAAGGAATGGATGGATAATGAACAAAAAAATAAAAACAGATGCTGTAGATTTTCTTTTTGATGGATTTCTCAATCTTAAAAATAAAGAAGAATGCTACAGTTTTTTTGAAGATTTATGTACCGTGAATGAACTTTTGTCCCTTTCGCAAAGATTTGAAGTGGCGGCTATGCTGCGTAATCGCAAAACATATTTAGAAATAGCCGATAAAACAGGTGCTTCTACTGCAACTATCAGTCGGGTAAATCGTTCTCTTAACTATGGAAATGATGGATATGAACTTGTTTTTGATCGTATGGAACAAAATAATAAATAAAAAAATAACTTCCACGCTTTACATTAAGCTAGGAAGTTATTTTTATTATTCTTTATAGACTTTCTATCGGTTGTTCCACTGCAAATTCCATATTCATAGTACACTGTCCCTTAAATACTGCATTTTGATCAATGACAAGACTTTTGGCTTTAATATTTCCCATGACTCTTCCGGAGGATTCTACTTCTATCCTTCCTTCGGATTCAATATCTCCTTCAATTGCCCCAGCAACCCTAATATCGTTAGCCTTTACATTGCCTGTCACTTTTCCTGAAGCACTGATAACCAGAATTCCCTCCGAACTTACATCACCTACAATAGTACCTTCGACTCTAAGTGACTCTTTTGCGGTAATATTGCCTTCCATTGTTACACCTTCACCAATAATACTATTAAATTTTGCATTCATATTATCTGCTGATCTTTTTTTCAACATCATATCCTCCTATCCGTTGATTTCAATTATTTCCATTGGATCAATATATGTATCTTCCTTTTTAATACTATATCCCATATCAGTATTTCCTTCACCGACTACATATAAAATAGCTCCTCTAGTCAGTTCGTCTCCTACTTTAACCGTTGGTTTCCCTTTATTTCGATACGTTGTCATATAACCATTTTCATGATCAATGGTAATAGAATTCCCGTACCCCGTTTCTTCTTCCACAGCCACAACAACGCCGGAGCCTGATGCTATAACATTGATTCCTTCGACTGCAGTAAATATAATTTCTTTCTTATCTGTGTCTTTGACAATACTTTGTGCTTCCTGATCCTGTGCTTCATCCGTATTGTTTTCTTCTGTTTCTTCTGTCTTTATCTGAGCGGTACCACTTAGCGGAAATCCCTTGGGAAAATGCATTTCTTCCTGTGCAGCTGCCATTACCTCTTCTGCTTCTACTTTCTGATTGATGGTTTCACTTAGTATTAATATCTTGCCAGCCAATTCTTCATTTGCATATTCTAATTGCGTCTTTTCCTCTTTTAACTGCGTGATTTGATCCATTTGTTTCTTACTTCGTTCCAGTGAATCTGATAATGTGATGGAACTATATACCAAGTAACAAATAAGTACAACCAAAAGCATAAAAACCATTGCAGTCATTACACCAGCTAAACTTGATTTTAGGTGGAATTTTTTTATATGCTTTTTTGCAGAATCAGAGATTATCATGACCGTATAACTTACTTTACTCTTT
>CAYXCV010000046.1:3913-19843 GCA_964463365.1 uncultured Kineothrix sp. | reverse complement strand
TATTATATAAATTAATCAGTGAGGCATGTGAGACACCTTATGATCCAGGGAGTTTGGGAACATCGCCAGAAGCACGAAGAAGACACCGAATCGACACTACTGCGGTTACGACAGGAAGTATGTCAAAAAAAGAGTATGAAGGAAATATAAGAGCTGGCAAGTATAGAGATTAAAAATTAAATAGAAAATATTGGATTAGAGCCACCAGAATATAATATTCTAGTGGCTTTTTCGTTAGAGAAATTATATAATAGAGGAGTAAGGTCAATGAATAGAGATTACGAAATATTATCAAGCTTCCAGTGCTGCGGAAATAACTTTCTTGTGGTAAGAATGTCTGGTGCGGCATGTACTATGAGCGTGGGAGAGTATAATAGAATGATTATGGCTGAAAAGAAGTGTTTACAGAGAAGAAGATAAAACAAATTAGTGATAATTGTGATAAAGGAGAATATATGAAGTCAAAGGTTCTTACCCTAAGAATAGCAATAATTATTTCAGTCCTTTCGTTATTAGCATCAATTATAATTTATTTTAGCAATTGTGAAAGTAATATTTTATCCTTTGTATTTACTATAGCAAGCGGTATATTTTCAGGTGCGATAGTCTCGGTATTTATTTATATTGCAGAATATTCTACCGAGAGAAGAAGCTCTTTGGAGAATTACTACACAATATCTAATAGTTTTTTAAATAACTTTCTTAAAATTAAGCATTTAGAAGAAAGAGATGAATATTATATTTTGGCCGATTATGAAAAATATAGGGTTTTCAAAGATTGTAAATATGTTGCCGACATTTCTGATAAATATATAAATGCTGTAAAATTTTATAAAATAGAAAATGTCTTAGAAGATAAGGCAGTTAGTGTATTAGATCAAAAATTAATAGATTTAAAAAATAAAGTTGAAATAGTTATCGATAAGTATTTAGAGTTTGATATTGTAAAATATGGGGATATAGATATCGCAATGGTTTAATATTACTGATAATTCTGAATACTGGTTTGCGAGTTGGGGAAATGTTAGCACTAAATTGGAATGATATAGATTTAGATAATAGACTACTTTATGTGAATAAAACGATACAAAGTAATTTAGTCAATAGAGACATAAATTCACATAAAAAAACTACTGATAAATTAAAAAAGGGAGCTAAAACAAATGCTGGATCAAGAGTGCTTCCTATAAACGATTTAATTATTTTCTATATTAATGAATTAAAACAATATGATTATGAACACAATATTAAATCATTATATGTTTGTTGCACAAGAATTGGGACAAGAGAGGTTAGTAGAAATCTTCAAAGATCTCTAAATTTGATTCAAAGTAAATTTGATATAGGAAAACATATTACATTACACACATTGCGTCACTCATTCGGATCCTCACTGATTAGAAAAGGTATTGATATATCGGTAGTAAGTAAATTGATGGGTCATGCAAACATTACAATAACATATAATAAATATATACACGTTATTCAAGAGCAGCAAGCAAAGGCGATGGAGTTAGCAAGAGTATGTTAAAATTATTGTGGTCAAATTGTGGTCAAGCAAATATTAAGCAGTCACAAATGCAGTAAATACAAGGTATTCTTGAAGTTGAGTATAGAATCGACTCCCGCCTATTCCATCTTAAAAACCGCTTAATCAGTGGTTTTTTTGTTTATTTGTCGTATAATGGAAATAATGAATGGAAATTATCAAAAAGAAAGTGATTACTTCCATTTTTTGTATTATAATTAGAATAAGAATAGTTGGAACTTATAAATGCAGTTAAATGCAGTCGCAGATAGGAGCTATTATGAATGATAAGAGTGAATTGATTGTGGGCAGTTATTGCTTTGGAAGTATGGAAGATGCAGAGGCTGCAAGACAGGAATTGAAAAAAATAGAATATTTGGAAGAGCATATGGATTATGAACAGCCTGAAAATATGCTTTTAATTTATAAGAAAGCTGTTGAAAGCCGTGTGTTCCAGACACCGATCGGATGGGAGTACTTAAAACAGTTGCAAGAGAAACTGCGTCCCTATGAAGATTTAAGTGAAGAGGTCTCTCCGATTATGCTATACACTGTGTTTGCTCACCGGGTTGGTGATGAAATTAAAGTGCCAGAACCCAGAATAACACCCAGGCAAAAGGAACCTTTCAAAAGAAGATTTGCTATTTCAGTTCTCATTAATATTTTGCTGACCCTTGCAATTATTGCAATGTTTGTTATTACACTAACAAGCAATAATCCTACTATCTTTAATTATGAAAATAAAATTCTTGATCAATATTCTGCATGGGAACAGGAACTTACAGAAAGAGAAAATCTAATCAGAGCAAAAGAAAGAGAGCTTTCCATTGAGAAATAGAATTCACAATTTTTACATATTTTATGGGTATACTGGTTATAAAATGATTCGGTATTAAAGGAGCGTTGTTTGAATATGGAGAGGTTGAAAATTTTAGTAGTAGATGATGAAAGCAGAATGCGGAAGCTGGTAAAGGATTTTCTTACTAAGAATAGTTATGATGTAATAGAAGCCGAAGACGGAAGTGCTGCTCTTGATATATTTTATGAACATAAAGATATTTCTCTTATTATTTTGGATGTTATGATGCCTAAGATAGATGGCTGGGAGGTCTGCCGTGAAATCAGATCCTATTCCAAAGTACCGATTATCATGCTGACGGCAAAGACGGATGAAAGAGATGAACTGCAAGGCTTTCAGCTTGGTGTGGATGAGTATATTACCAAACCATTTAGTCCAAAGATTCTGGTAGCCAGAGTGGAAGCCATACTTAGAAGAACCAATCAGGCCAGTGCGGACGATATCATGGAGGCAGGAGGCATTCAGATTAATAAAGCGGCCCATATCGTAACCATTGATAATAAGTCCATTGATTTAAGTTATAAAGAATTCGAACTACTCACTTATTTTATGGAAAATAAAGGCATTGCCTTATCCAGAGAGAAGATATTAAATAACGTATGGAATTATGATTACTTTGGTGATGCAAGAACGATAGATACCCATGTGAAGAAATTAAGAAGCAAGATGGGAGAAAAAGGGGATTTGATTAAAACCATCTGGGGTATGGGATATAAGTTTGAAGCGGAGTAGACAGGTAATGGTTTATATAATAAAGTTTTGCAGCGTAAAGTATGGAATGATTTAGAAAAAAATAAATTACGAGTAGAGAATCTGCGAAAGCAGATTCTTTTTGTATGATACAAATCTGATACAAAGATAGCGTATGTTTTATTTCAGGATATAAAATAGAGGGGGTGACTTCGAATGAAGATATTGATAGTTGAGGATGAAATGATAATTGCCGATCTTATCAGGATAGGTCTTGAAAAAGTAGGTTATCAGTGTGAGTGCGTTTATGACGGACAAGAAGCGGCAGATTTACTGGAAGAAAACAGGTATGACCTGATTCTATTGGATATCATGCTTCCAATCATTGATGGTTATGAGTTGATGGAATTTATAAAAGAATTTCAAATACCGGTAATCTTTATCACGGCGAAAACCCGTTTAGAAGATAAGGTTAAAGGACTAAAGGCAGGAGCGGACGACTATATTACGAAACCCTTTGAATTAGCAGAACTAACTGCAAGGGTGGAAAGTGTCTTGAGACGTTATCAGAAAGGTCATGAAAATATAAAGCTTGCAGGTCTGGATATCAATGTTGACTCAAGAGTAGTAAAGCGTGATGGTAAAGAAATTGAACTTACGATAAAAGAATTAGACCTATTGCTGTTATTTCTCCGAAACCGCAATATTGCTTTGTTTAGAGATAGAATATATGAAGAAGTCTGGGGCGGGGATTATGATGGGGAAAGTCGGACAGTGGACATTCATGTACAGCGTCTAAAGAAGAAGCTGGGATGGGAAAGCATCATCGTCTCAGTGAGAAAGATAGGGTACAGGCTGGAGGTGGGAACGAAATGAAATTATGGCAGAAAATTTGTATATCCTCCCTGCTGTTTTTCTTAGCAGTCTTTACGGGTGCGAATATTATAATGATTGAAAACAGTAGGAAAATTACTTTTAATAGGATATTACGGCAGTCAGCAGATGAGCAGGAAAATATTTCATCGGGTATTGTAAGGTATGTATGGACTAATTTAAAAGGAGAAGATACCAGATATCAAGACACTATTATAGAATATTTGGACGGCAGGATTAATCCCCAGGGAACCTGGCTTGAGATTCAGGCGGAAGGGGAGGTATTATATAGCAATTTAGATTTTGACTTGTCTATTTCTATAAACAACGGTTATGCAGGAAGAATAGCAGAATACAAAGTGCTGGAGATTGACGGCAGACAGTATTTAGCCTTAAGCAACCATGTTGAAGTGAAAAGCCTGATGATAAAGAATTTGTATCTGGTAGATATCAGTGATATTTATTCAGATGTAAAGGCGCAATATGCTTTTTTTATAAAATTAATGGTAGGAATCTCTATTATTATAGTAGCCGGTATGTTCTTTATAACAAGACATTTTACAAAGTCTCTACGTATTTTAAGAGATTCTGTTAAGAAAATCAAGGCAGGTAATTATGCGGAGAGAGTAGAAATTAAAATAAAAGATGAGGCTGGAGAACTTGCTGAAAGCTATAACGATATGGCGGCAGCAATCGAGGGCACGATAGAAGAACTTCAGAATAAAACACAGGAACAGCAGCGTTTTATAGATAATTTTACCCATGAACTGAGGACTCCGTTAACAGCAGTGGTAGGTTATGCAGATTTACTGCGTTCTACCAGCGGTAACGAGGAGTATGCGCAGGAACTTGGAGAACGTATATTTCGGGAAGGAAAGAGAATTGAAAACTTATCTGAGGTGATGATGGATTTAGTATTTCTCAAACGGCATACCTTCGAACTGGAACCTTGTGATATAGGAGTAGCGGTTAGACAGGCAGCAGAAAATTTTGGTCCGGCAGCAACCAAGGCAGGCATCAGCCTGGAACTGGTATTGCCGGATGAACCCTTGCTGATTCTTGCCAAAAGGGAGCTTATATTGGTGCTCCTGGGAAATCTTACCGATAATGCAGGAAAGGCTTCAAAAGAGGGAGACAGAATATGGATACGAGCCAGGTCCGAGGAAGAAAATGTGATAGTAGAAGTAGAAGATGAAGGAAAGGGAATTCCTATAGGAGAGCAGTCTAAAATATTTGAAAGCTTTTATATGGTAGATAAGGCGAGAAACCGTAAAAGAAACGGTCTAGGACTTGGACTTTCCATCTGTGAAGATATTCTCAAGATCCACCATGCTAACATAGAACTGAGCAGTCAGGAAGAAAAAGGAACATTAATAAAAATTATATTTTCATGTTACAAAGAGGATACAAATGTCTTCTAAGATAATAGAGTACGGTAAAACATAAAGAACAGGAGGATTAATAAAATGAAGAAAAGATTTTTAATTTTTACAGGATTACTGGTATTGTCATTAACAGGATGTGCGAAGGACAATACAGAGAGCACAGAGAATACAGAAAACACAGAGGTATCCGAGGCAACGATACAAGACGAGACATTGCAGACAGACGGAGGAGCTGTGCAATGGATCAATACCAAAGCCCAAGCAACTGATAGTGGAATTATAATTAATGAAGAGAAGGGTGGTACGCTGTCTGGTGAGGTGAATCAGGAAGAAGCAGATCCTGAGATGGTGCAGTCATCTCTGGATGCATTAAAATCATATTTTGATGTTACAGTGGATATGGATGAGTATGAGGTTAGCACTCATCATTCTGAAGGCTACGAAGATGTGAAACCTAATTCAAGCTATTATTTTAGTTCCCCACAAAATTACGGATCAGATGGATATGCGCTTGAGCAAGCTGTAAAGCCAAGCTACAACGTCATCTTTTTTGACAACGGAGAGCTCAAGGCTATATACTACTTGGGCAGGGATTTAGTTTTAGACCAAAAACCGGATCAGCCGATAACAGTAGAAGATGCAAAGAGGATTGCAAAGGAATTTGTAGTGTCAAAGCAGCTTATACCGGAAGATGAAATCAAAGTTTTAGGAGCTTCTGTTGCCAATGATATCTCCATTTCCGTAGTATATGAGGATGGTAAGGATGGTGCATTCGCGGTACAGGTTGGCATAAAGACCGGAGTAGTAGATTGTTTTGACCGTTTAACCAGAGAACGGGGAATGAAATGGATCACACCGATAGAGGAAGGTTCTGGAGTAGGATGATTGAGTAATGAATAACGTATAAGAAGATTGCCCCGGCTTTGGTTTACAATTGACAAAGACTGGGGCAATTATTATTAAATATTTGTTCGAAGCAAGCAGTTAAATAGAATGCAAGGTAATGTGGAATGTGGATTCATTTGGCCTTGGTACAATAATGGAATCGGGTCCATCAATGATAAAATCAGCATGTTCTGCATATGCAATCTGTAAGTTAACTAAGCGCAATGTGTACTTGCTTTCGGTTTGAACATTTATAGTTATTTTGTTACTGATTTTTATGGCAGTTACTTCCAAGGATTTATTTGCATGCTCGTCATAAATAACAGATGAAATTTCTTTGTTTTCTTGCAGTTCATAGATTCTAAGTTCCACATTTTCACTATAATTATAATCAGGTCTGGAATCCTCAGAACCAACTGCAATTATGGAATTTTGCCGAACCATAAGAGGAATGCTCAGGTAGCCATGCTTTTCCTTGATCCATTTGCCACCTTCCAGAATTTTTCCGGAGATATAATCGGTCCATACACCTTCAGGAAGATAATATTCAGCCATGCTGTCTGCATTAAATACAGGAGCGACTAAAAGGGAATCGCCAAGCATATATTGTGTGGCAAGGTAATCACAGTTTCTGTCATCGGTGAACTCCAGGACCATACTGCGCATCATGGGGATACCTGTTATTGAAGTTTCCGCTGCGGTTTTAAAAAGATAAGGCATAAGGCGATGCTTTAGCTTAGTGAAGTGTCGGACAACATCTACAGCTTCTTCGCCATATTCCCAGGGTACCCGGTAGGAGGTACTGCCGTGGAGACGGCTATGAGTGGAAAGCAAACCAAAAGCAGCCCATCTCTTATATACATCAGGAGTAGAAGTGCTTTCAAAGCCTCCGATATCATGACTCCAGAACCCAAAACCTGACATGGTCAGCGAGAGACCACCACGTAAGTTCTCAGACATGGATTCATAATCTGACCAGCAATCCCCTCCCCAATGAACAGGAAATTTCTGACTGCCTGCAGCACCTGAGCGGGCAAATAGTACGGCTTGCCCCTTGCCGCGTTTTCTTTCTAAGAGCTCAAAAACACATTTATTATAAAGATAAGTATAATAGTTGTGCATTTGAACAGGGTCGGCTTGATTATAATATTCGACATCATAGATTGGTATTCTTTCACCAAAATCTGTTTTAAAACAATCCACACCCATATCAAGAAGCACTTCTAACTTATCCTGAAACCATTTGCAAGCTTCCGGATTTGTAAAGTCAACGAGAGCCATTCCGGGCTGCCACATATCCCATTGCCATACGGTACCATCTTTGCGTTTTAGCAAGTATCCATTCTCCATTCCTTCTATAAAAAGAGCGGATTCCTGAGCGATATAAGAATTAATCCAAACGCATATATTAATTCCTTTTTCCTTAATACGCTTTAGCATAGCCGGTGGATCGGGGAAGATTCTATCATCCCATAGTAAATCAGACCAATGATATTCCTTCATCCAGAAGCAGTCAAAATGGAAGACACGTAACGGAATGTCCCGTTTAAGCATCTCATCAATAAAGCCGTTGATTGTTGTTTCATCATAATCTGTAGTAAAGGAAGTGGAAAGCCAAAGACCAAAAGTCCAGGGTGCGGGAAGTGCAGGTTTTCCGGTTAAATCAGTATACTTAACTAAAGAATCCTTCATATTGGTGCCGCCGATGAAGAAGTAATCAAGATAACCGTTTTCTACGGAAAAACCAACCTTTGTCACAAGCTCAGAACCAATCTCATAGGAAACCCTTCCGGTATTATTGACAAAAACACCATAGCCTTTATTGGAAAGATAAAAGGGAATGTTGATATAGGTTTGTTCTGTGCTGGTGCCGCCATCTTCATTCCAGATTTCTACTGTTTGGCCATTTTTAACAAATGGTGTAAATCGTTCTCCCAGCCCATAGATATTTTCATTTACAGCAAGTCCCAGATTTTGCCGAAGGTATGTATTTTCGGAATCACCATCGTCATAGGCCATACCTTTCCAATTACTTTTCATAAGGGCAAGATCCCCCTTTTCACTGGATGTAAGTATTTCACCTTCTCTCTTATAAGTCATGGAGAAAATTTCTTTGTTAATTTCAAGGGTTAGGGCACCGCTTTTTATAGATAATATCTCTTGGGAGTCTAAAACTTCCAAATCCATTTTTCTTGTAAGTTCTAAATCATAAGAAAGGCTGTTCTTAATAGGTCCTAAGTGATGATAAGTCTGTACGCGAAAGATTTCAGGAGCAGGAGAAGTTATTTTTATGGTTAAATTAACACCTCCCAGCGTGTCTGCTCTTCCGTTTACATGCCCTGTGGGAGCATAAATAATCACCTCATGATCTGCAATCTTCACATCATATGCGCGTGTGGGAGAGAAAGCAGCACAGCCTTCTTTCAGTAACCAATGTCCGTTTGTAAATTTCATATTAAAAACCTTGCCTTTCCATAACCTGCAACATTTGTGCCGCAGGCTCAAATTTGCGTGTGAAAAACTTGATTTTCACACTAACCTTGCCTTTCCATAATTTAATTTGACACGAGTAGTAGAAAACTATAATATAATTATAATGTCATAATTTATATAATTAAAGCAAATTATTACCATTTTATATAATTATATTCCCATAATATTTCTTTAACATAAGTTTTTTGATATAAGAAAGGTGAGTAGATGGAAAATTTGAATCAACTGAAAGAAAAAGCCATTCATGGAATTCCTGGATTCACATTAAAAATTTATTATAATGATTTTAATGATAATATAAGAGAACTGATTCCATGGCATTGGCATGAGGAATTGGAATTTGTCCTTGTTACACAGGGTAAGATAGAGATATCCATTGCTTCCCACAAATATTATCTGGGAAAAGGGGAAGGAGCCTTTATCAATGCAAATGTACTGCATCAAATGAAGTCTGTGGTGGGAAGGGAAAGTAAATTCTTTTCAATAGTAGTACATCCTGATATATTAGGAGAATCGAAAAATTTTCTGCTCACATACCGTTATATCAATCCCATCATAAAGGATGAAAATATTAAGTGCCAGATACTTAATCCTGATGTGAAATGGCAGGAAGGAATTCTTCATTACTTAGAGGAAATCTGCGTCAGCTATGAAGACAAGGAATATGCATATGAGTACCGTATTCATAATCTTGTCTGTGACATATGGCTTATATTGTTAAGAGAAGCCTGGCAGGAGCGGAGCGAGACGAGTGAGAAGGGAAAAGGTGATGAGAAGCGGATTTATCCAGCCCTTACGTATATGCAGAAAAACTTTACAGACCCGATTGCTCTTGATGATATATGCAAAGTCATGCACGTGGGAAAAAGTGAGTGCTTTCGGTGCTTTAAGAGAACTATAGACACTACTCCTATGGATTATCTCCTGCATTACCGGGTCAGTATGGCCGCTGATCTTATACTTAATACTGAAAAGCCGATTGCAGATGTTGCTTTGGAATGCGGGTTCAATTCCAGCAGTTATTTTTGTAAGGTATTTCGCAACATTATGGAATGCAGTCCAAAGGATTACAGAAAGAAGGGAAAGAATCGTGATTGAAACAGAAAGAGTTAAGAAAATATTATATGGGGGAGACTATAATCCGGAACAATGGGGAGAAGAAGTCTGGGAAGAGGATATGCGTCTTTTTAAACTGGCGCATATTAATGAGGTGACGCTGAATGTGTTTAGCTGGGCAAACTTACAGCCGGAGGAAGATACTTATTGCTTTGATAAGCTGGACAAGATTATGAAGCTTGTGAAAGAGAATGATCTTAAGGTATGTCTTGCAACATCTACAGCAGCACACCCTGCATGGATGGCAAGAAAATATCCGGACATATTACGCACGGATTTTAACGGACTTAAACACAAATTCGGCGGTCGCCATAATTCTTGCCCTAATAGTCCCACCTATCAGAAATATTCCGTACGATTGGCTGAAAAATTAGCGGAACGTTACAAAGGCTCTGATAATATAGTTGCCTGGCATATATCTAATGAATATGGCGGGGAATGTTACTGTGAGAATTGTGAAAAGGCATTTCGTAAATGGCTAAAAGAGAGATATCATACGATAGATAGCTTAAATAAGGCATGGAATATGCAATTCTGGGGACATACTTTATATGAGTTTGAAGATGTTGTACTTCCCAGCGCGGCAAGTGAGCATTTTTCTTATGAACAAACGACATTTCAGGGAATCAGTTTGGATTACCGGCGTTTTATGTCAGACAGTATGCTCAACTGCTATCAGCTTGAGTATGGGGCAGTAAAAAAATATACCCCTGATATTCCGGTAACAACGAATTTAATGGGATTTTACAAAATGCTGGATTATCAGAAGTGGGCTCAATATATGGATTTCATTTCTTGGGATAATTACCCTTCCAATTCGGCAACCCCGGCGGAGAGAGCTATGAGTCATAGCTTGATGAGAGGTTTAAAGGGAGGTAAGCCGTTTGCACTTATGGAACAAACTCCCAGCGTAACCAACTGGCTGGATTATAATGCGTTAAAACGGCCGGGAGTTATGCGCTTATGGAGCTATCAGGCAATGGCACATGGTGCCGATACTATACTATTCTTTCAGATGCGAAGAAGTATTGGAGCTTGTGAAAAATATCATGGAGCGATTATCGATCATGCGGGACATGAACATACAAGGGTTTTCAGAGAGGCATCAGCACTAGGCAAGGAACTTAATCAGTTAAGTGATAAGATTCTGGGAGCAAGAGTGCAGGCGAAAGCGGCTATTGTATTTGACTGGGATAACTGGTGGGCTGTGGAATATTCGGCAGGTCCTACGAAAGATTTGAAATATGTGGATGAAATAAGGAATTATTATAGTGCTTTTCATCGTATGAATATTCCCGTTGACCTAATCAGTGTAGAAGATGATTTGACCTCTTATGACCTTGTAGTTGCACCGATACTATATATGACAAAGAGGGATTATGATGAGAAAATAAGAACCTTTGTAAAGGCAGGCGGAATATTTATAACAACCTTTTTCAGCGGTTATGTCAATGAAAACGATCTGGTGATAACGGGAGGGTATCCGGGAAAACTCAAGGACATATTAGGGATATGGGTGGAAGAAAGCGATGCTCTTCCAAGTGGTGTGGAGAATCATTTTACCTATCAGAATCAGAGATATCCGGCCAGACTTTTATGCGATTTACTGCATTTGGAGGGAGCGGAAAGCTTGGCAGACTATGAGGAGGATTTCTATCAGGGAATGCCTGTGATTACAAGAAATTGCGTGGAGAAAGGAAAGGCGTACTATGTAGCTGCCCGTTCTGATGATAGCTTTTATACTGAGTTTATTAAAACCTTATGCAAAGAAAAGAAAATAGAACCGACAACAATTGTTCCGGTAAACGTCGAGGCAGTACTTCGTGTAAAAGACAATGAATATTATTTGTTTTTATTAAATAATAATGCCATGCAGACAGAGGTAAAGGTTCCGGCAGATGGCATGGACTTACTGGATGGCATGGCTTATAAAAAGGATGATACCTTGGTTTTACCTGCATATGGGGTATGTATTCTAAATTATTAAGAATATGTACTATCGATTTTGTTTCTTCCATTCACGGGGAGACATGCCGAGAGTGTTTTTAAAGGCTCTGGAAAAATGGAGTTGATTTTCATATCCTACCTGCAAAGAGATATCTCCGATTGAAAGTGAAGAGTTACGGAGTAAGTCACATGCTTTATTCATCCGAAATTTTATCAAAAATTCCTGTGGTGTAACAAGAACTGTATCTTTAAATATTTTACCAAAATAGCTTTTGTCCAGATTGCACCAAGTAGCAACATCGTGGATACTTATATTTTTATTATAATTATTTTCTATAAAACTAATGGCTTCCCGGGCATAGAATTCATGTAGATTTCCTGCTTTGGAAGTCTTTTTATTTGAAGAAGTCTGAATTAGGGCATCCAAAACAAAGTATAATCCACCAATCAGTTTCAGCGGAGAGTCTCCATGATGTTCCAATAAAAAATGAAGGTGTTCGGATAAAGATTTGTCTTTACCGGGGGCGGAAGGAGTGTAGATCGGTGATTTTAGTGACAATCCAGCCTCAAGCAGATAAGTGGATGCCTTTAATCCGTCAAACTCGATCCATATGTAACTCCATGGATTTTTGGCATCGGCAGTATAAGTAGTAATGGTATTAGGATATATAAGAAATGCTTGTCCAGGTTTTAGTTTGTATTTTTTGCCGTCTACAGATGAAAATGTACCTGTTCCGGATACAATATAATGAAGAAGGTAATGGTTTCGTATTGCAGGACCACACGTAAGCATAGGTTTGCATTTTTCTTTTCCAAATTGGTAAATCGTAAGATCAATATGATTGGCATTGGTAAATACATGGGTAATATTATTGGACATTTCCTCTTCTCCTTTGTTAGTTTGATAAATATGATTATATCAAAAAACGTGATAATTTACTACTAATTAATGAAATCAAGATTTATGGCATATTTGAATGAGTTTATGCTATGTAATGATTTTTTTTACAATGATAAGATATACTTAATGATAAATGAAATACCTTATACAAGCTGCAGATTGAAAAGGTAAGGCAAACACTAAGGAGGGTATGACATGAAATTGAAGAAAATTATGAAAATGGTTATTCCGGCGCTTGTCATCAGCTCAATGCTGATAGGCTGCGGATCGGGCAATGTGACAGGGGAAAAAACGGAAGAAAATATAGAGAATGACACAGAGATTGTGCAGGAAACAGAAGAAACCGAGGATACCAAATCTGATCAAGCTTCTAAAGATATGGAAGGAACGGTTGTTATCTGGGATTGGAATGGCGATGCTCAAAAGCAGTTTATTGAAAAGTTTAATGAAGAATATCCAAATATTACGGTAGAAGTGCAAGATGTATCCTGGGATGACTATATGACAAAGCTTCAGACAAGTTATGTATCAGGAATGGAATTGCCTGATATTGTTCTAGGTGAGATAGCATGGCGTGGAACCTTATTTGAGCTGGGAATCTGTGAGAATTTGGAACAGGCACCTTATAACCTGGATAGAAGCAAAATGGTGGAATCTTCAGTTCCTCTGGTGAGTGATAAGGATGGTAATATTGTAGGCGTAGAGATGCAAGTAACACCGGCAGGATTTGCTTATAAAAGAGATTTGGCAAAAGAATATCTGGGTACGGATGACCCGGAAGAAGTTGGTAAGTTAATCGCAGATTGGGATTCTTTCATGGAAGTAGGAAAAGATGTTCTTAAAAAGAGTGATGGTAAAGTTAAAATGATGGCATCCTTAGGAGATGTGCTTTTATCTACATTTAGTCAAAATGTAGTGGATTACACGGATGGCAACAATGTAGATGTTACTAAGAAAATGCAAAAGCCATTAGAAACCACAATCGCTATGCGTGATGCTGGTGTAATAGGAAACCTGGAAATGTATTCGGCTGCATGGTACGCGGCATATGCATCTGATGAATACCTATTTTACGAAGCGGCAGCGTGGTGCCCTCCTTATGTTATATCGGTGAATGATCCGGATGGCAGTGGAAACTGGGCGATTACAACTCCTCCGGAAGGATCTTTTAATTTGGGCGGCACATCTTTAAGCATCAATAAAGACAGTGAAAATAAAGAAGCAGCATGGGCATATCTTGAATATATTTATTTTTCAGAAAAAGGCGGTTCGTATATGTATGATATGACCGGTAACTATAGCTGTTATCAGCCATATTATGAGAGTGAATATACACCCTTTGACAAGGAAGGTCCCTTTGACCAGTTCTTTGGAGGACAAAGCCTTGTAAACTTCTATGTGAATGAAGCTGCTCAGAATGCAAAGACAGCCCCGCAAAATAAGTGTGATGCAATGATTGACGAAGTTTTTCAGAAACTGACACCGGTTTATATGTCAGATGCTTCCATAGATGCAGCAGAAGCTCTGGAACTATTTAAAGAAGAAATTGCATTAAAAGATATGACATTAGAAGTGAATTGAGAAAGCGGTTACATATGAAGAACAACAATATAGATTTAAGAAAAACAGAAAAATGGGCATATATATTTTCTATGCCCTTTCTTATTGCATATAGTTTGTTTATGCTTTTTCCGATGGGCTATTCCTTTTACTTAAGTCTTTTTGACTGGAATGGAATAACGGATAAGGTGTTCATAGGACTTGGTAATTATATTCGAATATTTACGGCAGATAAATTATTCTTAAAATCTCTTGTCAATACCCTCATTATTATGGGAATGTCATTGCCTGTCACATTGTTTTCAGGTTTGATTATGGCTTATTTATTATTTAATATGACGAGAGGCAGGCGCTTCTTTCAGGTATTAAATTTTTTGCCATATATTACGACTCCGGTAGCGATTGGGTTTATTTTTTCCTATATCTTTGATTGGAACAGTGGTATTTTAAATACCCTTCTGGTTCATTTTAATATTTTAAGTGAGAACTATTTCTGGCTGCAAAATCCGTGGTCTGCAAGATGTATCGTTGCACTTATGATTATTTGGAGGAATTTTGGTTATTGTATGATGATTTATCTATCGGCAATGACATCTATATCGTCTTCGGTTTATGAAGCGGCAGCTATTGACGGAGCAGGTAAATTCCAAACATTCCGATACATCACAATACCGCTACTGAAAAATATTTCTTTATTCTTGCTGATAACGGCGTTAATCGGAGGGTTTCAGATGTTTGATGAACCGGTTCAGCTATATTCCGGATGGTCAGCAGCTTCTAAGAATGTAGGAGGACCTAATTATTCGGTGCTTACTATGATTTGGAAGTTTTATGATGAAGCATTTGGCAGCAACACAAGGTTGGGATACGGAGCGGCTATTGCATATACCTTGTTTATGATTATCGGAGTATTCTCTCTTGTAAGCTTCTATATAGGAAATAAGAAGGAGGCAGAGGAATGAAAAATAAGAAATTCAGGTTTCCTTTCTATTGGATCGTGCTAATTATAGTGACATTGCTGGCAGTTTTCCCCTTTTATATGATGTTTGTTATGGGAACCTATTATAGTGAAAATTTATTTAAGGGTATGCCGCTTTTGATTAGCAATTATTTGATTGAAAATCTAACGACGATAATAAAAAGTAACTTTTTGCATGTGTATGGCAATAGCATTATCGTGTCTGTATGTGCAGTGACTCTAAGCCTGTTTACCAGTGTAACAATAGGCTACGCATTAGCTAAATTCAAGTTTCGCTTAAAAAATTTATTTACTGTTATCGTTCTCATCGGGATGATGATGCCAACACAGATAGCAATCATAGGATACGTGATAGAAATGAGGAAGTTTGGACTTACCAATCATTTGTTATCAGTCATTTGTGTTTGGATTGCAAATCCGTTCAGCGCATTTTTTATGATGCAGTTTATTAGAGATTCTGTTCCTGATGAGCTAATAGAAAGTGCAAGGATAGATGGGTGCAGTGAACCTTCTATTTTATTAAGAATTGTATTGCCGTGCATAAAGCCGGCACTTATGACGGTTGCCACATTGGTTTTCCTTTGGTCATGGAATAATTATTTGCTTCCTTTAATTACTTTAAACAAGGACAAAGTATATACCCTGCCTCTTATGATTTCAAATATTTCTGTTTCTTATAGACAGGATTATGGAGCGCAGATGTTGGCTTTGGCA
>CAYXCV010000046.1:0-3813 GCA_964463365.1 uncultured Kineothrix sp. | reverse complement strand
AGGCTTATTTTGATCCGGTAAAAGGGATTGGGTATAATTTTTGCCGGACGCATATGGGAAGCTGTGATTTTTCCATAAATAATTACTCTTATAATGCAGTAGACGGAGATGTTAGAATGGAATGTTTTTCTGTTGAATGCGATGAAAATACGCTGATACCTTTGATAAAAAATGCTCAAAAGTATAATAAAAATTTGCTGATCTATTCGGCGCCATGGAGCCCGCCGTCATGGATGAAATCCAACAAAAACATGGCACATGGTGGCAAACTGAAAGAAGAGTATAAAGAAGCCTTTGCCCTTTATTTTGTTAAATACTTAGAAGAGTATAGAAAAAAGGGAATTCCCATATGGGGAATTACTCCGCAAAATGAACCGGTAGAAATTCAGGAATGGGCCTCTTGTTATTATACAGGGCCGGAAGAGGCGGATTTTATCAGAAATTATTTATATCCGGCTTTATGCAAACATAAGTTAACGGATGTAAAGATTATGATATGGGATAGCAATAAGGATCAGATTTACGAAAGGGTTTCACAGATAGCATCAGATTTATTTTTGAAAAAATATGTTTTTGGTGCAGCATTTCATTGGTATTCCGGAGATTATTTTGAACAACTTGATGCGGTACATAAAGATTTTCCGGAGCTAATGCTTATTTCAACGGAAAGTTGTGTGGCTTTTCAGGAGGACTTAGAAGATTGGAGCATTGGAGAAAGATATGGACATGAAATAATCGGAGATATGAATCATTGGACGAGTGGCTACATCGATTGGAATCTCTTCCTGAATGAAAAAGGAGGTCCTAATTTGGTAGGTAATTACTGTGTCTCTCCGATTATTCTGGACAACAATAAAAATGAACTGATATATATGAGTTCCTACTATTATATAGGACATTTCAGCAAGTACATTCATAGGGACTCAGTCCGAACGGAGTGTAACACCAGTTTTGAAGGAATAGAAGCATGCGCTTTTATCAGACCGGATCAATCCTCAGTGGTTGTGGCTATGAACAGAACTGACAGAGAAATTGACACAGAGATATCCATAGTGAACTGGAGCAAAGAGGAGAGCTACACATTACATATGTTTCCTCACAGTATTGTAACGGTCATAGTAAAAGAAGATGAGAACATCGTTTAACGGCGGTGTTCTTTTATATGTAGATAATGTGAAAACAATTGATATTTGGTTAATAATTGTTAAAATAGAAATAATGAAATAATATAATCACAAATATAAGAAGTAATGATCAAATATAGTTGATTACGGAAAGGCATGGTAACTCTTATGAAATATTCCATAAAAAAACAATTTGCTATTATTTATATAGGTTTAATGGCTGGAACAATATTACTATGCTGGTTCACAAATAATACATTTCTAGGAAAATATTATTTAGACAATAAAAAGAATGCATTAAAATCTGCATATACCGTAATTAATAGAGAGGTAAGTGCCGGAAATATTTTGACGGAAGAATTCAGCATTCAAATACAGAAAATAGCAGAGAAATATAACATTAATTTTGTTGTGTTGGATGCGGAATCCAGAGTGGGTTTTACATATGGTAATGATCCTGAATTAATGAGAAAAAGGTTGTGGGATAATTATTTCAATCTTCACAGCAATGAACAAAATAATGCGGTTTTGGAGGAAAATATATTCTATACAATACAAAGGATAACAGATTCAAGAACTATGACAGAATATATAGAAATGTGGGGAAACTTAGACAACGGAAATATTTTCTTACTAAGAAGCGGACTGGAGGGAATTCAGGAGAGTGTGCATATAGCCAATAAGTTTCTGGCTTATGTTGGTTCTGCTGCGGCTATCATCAGTGCATTGGTAATTTTAATGGTATCAAGAAAAATTACGGAGCCTATTTTAGAACTGGCAAATATTTCGGAAAGAATGACTCATCTGGACTTTGATGCAAAATACCGAGGAAACAGTAAAACGGAGATTGCATTGTTGGGAAATAATATTAATGAATTATCGAATACTTTGGAAACAACTATATCCGAACTTAAAACAGCCAATAATGAACTGCAGAAGGATATTGAGAAGAAAAATGAAATTGATGAAATGCGTAAAGAATTTTTATCCAATGTATCACATGAACTAAAAACTCCGATTGCATTAATACAAGGATACGCAGAAGGATTAAAAGAAGGGATTACTGATGACGCAGAAAGCAAAGATTTTTATTGCGATGTAATTATGGATGAAGCTGCCAAGATGAACTCTATGGTTAAAAAATTGTTGACCCTTAATCAGCTTGAATTTGGAAATGATGTGGTATCTATGGAACGATTTGATATCGTATCTCTGATAAGAAATTATATTCAATCCACAGAAATATTAACCAGGCAAAAAAATATATCAGTAAGATTTAATGAATCTGATGCAATATTTGTATGGGGAGATGAATTTAAGATTGAAGAAGTATTTGCCAACTATTTCAACAATGCAATGAATCATGCGACAAAAGAAAAGATTATAGATGTTAAATTGGAATCGAGAATCAATAATGTGAGGATATCTGTTTTTAATACAGGGGATACAATTCCGGAAGAAAGTATTTCTCATCTTTGGGAGAAGTTCTATAAGGTAGATAAAGCAAGAACCCGAGAATACGGTGGAAGCGGTGTCGGATTATCAATTGTCAAAGCAATCATGGATTCAATGAATCAGGAATATGGTGTGATTAATTATAATAATGGAGTGGAATTTTGGTTCGAATTATCAACAAAGTGATTAAGAGGTCTTCTCAGAATCTGCTAATTAGTGTATAATAATGAAACAAAGTACTTGTATTAATTGTGAGATAGGAGAACATATGAAAAAAGGAAAAAGCATAGTAATTGTGTTATTAACGGCAGCTTCTTTATTAATGACTGCTTGTGATGCATCTATTCCATCCATTCCGGAAATGACTGAAGAAGAAAACGCACAAGTTGTAGAATATGCTGCAGGATTATTGCTAAAATATGACACAAATTATCATAGCAGGCTGGTAGACAATACGGAACAAGAGGAAACTGAAGTCCTAAATGAGGTAAGTGAGCCGGAGAATAAAGAAGTTGTAAATACAGAAGTTGCGAACACAGAAGAACAGGTATCACAGGAAGAAATCTCCACAGAAAACAATAATAATGAAACAACAGTAATTGAAAAGAGTAAAAGTATAGAAGAGTTTTATGGAATGAATGGTGTCGAGATAAAATATACCGGATTTGAGTTAAAGGATGCATATCCTGATAATGATACAGAAGAAATGTATTTTGCAATAAGGGCATCTCAAGGATGCAAATTTATAGTTTTAAATTTTGATATGCAGAATATTAGCCAGGAAGACGTAAACATAGACATGGTTACAGCAGGAGCTAAGTTTAAGATATCTATTAATAATGAAGGAGCCCGATATGCATTGACAACGATGCTTGAAGATGATTTAGGCTCTTACATAGGGACGATTGCAGCAGGAGAAGTTAAACATCTGGTTTTAATAGCAGAACTTCCTAATGAAACAGCAGAATCAATATCATCCGTTTCTATTATAATGAGAAATGTTTCTGGTGATACAAATACATTATTAAATTAGAAATATGATTGTTTGTATTAAAAAAAGCCCTAAAATGGGCTTTTTTGTATAAATATGAAAATTTTTGTAAAATACATTAAAATTATGATTGACTTTTGATTTTCATAATGATATACTCATCTTCGTTGCCAACAAAATACCGACAAAAAAACAGACACAATGGCGGCTCAGAACCTTGACAATTAAACAGTAATACAACCC
>CAYXCV010000045.1:8937-19886 GCA_964463365.1 uncultured Kineothrix sp. | reverse complement strand
CCATGATAAACCGGTAAAAGCTGAAACAAAACCAAAAATACAGTAATTTCTTATATTGATTCGAATCATATTTCGGTTACGGGAACGAATTATTCGAATAAAATCAACTAAAAATAGCAGTCCTACAGGAAATGCTATGATTGTAGTGTTGATTTTGCAAAGCATTCCAAAGCCAATGGAAAGCGCCAAAGGTATCAGAGTTTTTAATGATTTATTTTGTAACCAATAAAGTGTAAAGAGGATACTACTAGCAAGAAGGACGCAGGAGAGCATATCATTGTTGATGCTTCCGGACATAATGGCAAGTGCCGGATGTAATGCAACCAAAATAAGACCGGCATATAGACCCTTGCCGCCGGCACCTATTTTTTTAAGGATAAGGTAAGTAAGGAACATAAAAATACCGGAATAGAAAAGAGGCAATACTTGTAGATTTTCAAAGGCAAATTCTTCAGGCATACCAAGTGCTGTGAGAAAAATCAGCCATAAACCAGACAAAGCATAGTGCAGCGGCGGATGATAATAAGAAAAAAGCTGATAAGGATTCATATCAGGCAGCTTGCGGAATTTATAAATATACTCAATGTATCCCAGATGCCCCGGATTAATCTGATCTGTGGCGATACCGGTATAAACCCCTTCATCATGCTGTCTTTCATACAAGCCTGAAAGCACCACATAAGTTAGATGAAAGAGCATACCCAGAAAAATAATTGCAAATACGGTACTCTCTTCGGTTAACTGATTGGTTAGTTTAAAATAGATTAAGAGGATAAATGTAAACAAGAATATTCCTGTAAAAATAAACATCTTAGTATCCCTTGACAGGAAAGAAAGAGCAGGAATACCCTGCAGCAATGTGGCAAGGATACAAAAAGCGGTAATCATAATAATTATAGATTTATTTAAATTTAGTCGTAATTTTTTCATTGGTAAAAAACCCTTTCATATGAATGGCATTATTATAACATACGGGTTGAAAATATGAAATAATAGATAATACTCTATGAAAATATAGTATTTTTTTGTATAATGGAAGAAATTGTGATATTTGAAATAAAAGAATAGGAATATTAATAATGAACATAGAAAGAAAAAATATATTATCGGTTATATGGCTGATTTTAATCGTACTTGCGGTAGAAATTTTTATATGTAATTATTCTACTTGGAAAAGTTTGTTTTACACAGACAGTATTGTCTTCGAACAAATGCAGGTTAGTGGTGGCAAGAGAACAGCAAAGGACAAAGAATTTATTGTTAATAATTCTAGTTTTTCTATTCACATCAAAGATGTAGATATGAAGATACATAATTTGTTTTTTTCAGTGGATTTATCAGGAAATGAAGTGGTACCCTATTCTATATCACTGATTGATGAAGGAAACCATTACTTTTATAAACTGCCGGAGCAATATATAGTACCGGGGTTAAAACGCTCGCTATATACCAATCTGTATCCTTCTGGAAATGTAGAGAATATTTCAGTTAAGTTTACAGTGCCGGAAGGAAGTGTCGTAAGAATCAATGAAATCTGTGCCAATGTACGAATACCCTTTACATTCAATGTGGTTAGATTTCTAGTGATGGCAGCGGCAGTTTTGATTGTTACTATGACAAAGCAATTGGTCTTAAAGGAATGGAACATAAAAAAACAACGTATCATAACAGCGGTGGTGATACTTTTATTAATCGGAGCCGCTTGGAAGCTATCCCATGTAAATCCCATTTGTATTACATCCCCTTGGCCCCACCATAAGCAGTATCAGGAATTAGCAGTGGCTATGGCCAAAGGCAATGTTTTTCTTGACAAGAAGCCTTCTGCCGAATTATTACAGGTGGAGAATCCATATGATACAATATACCTTCAGGCCAATGACATTGATTATCACGCTGACTATGCTTTTTATGAAGGAAAGTATTATGTGTATTTTGGAGTAGTACCGGAATTACTTTTATACTTACCCTGTTATTTACTAACTGGACACCATATGCCTAATTATATGGCAGTCTTTATATTTTACAGTGGGTTTATTGTGGCAGTATTTGCCTTGTACCATGAGGTGATAAAAAGATGGTTTCAAGGGACTACATATGTGATATATCTTGTAATCAGCACGCTTACAGTTCTTTGCAGTAATTATCTCTTTGTCATTGCAAGACCGGATCTTTATGATACACCAATTATAGCTGCTACTATGTTTACCGTCGCAGGCCTATGGCTGTGGATAAAAGGGAAATATTCCCTTGGTATGTGGAAAAGAATTTATTTTCTTTTAGGCTCACTCTCTTTTGCCTTAGTAGCGGGATGCAGGCCTCAGATGCTTTTGTTTTCCTTTCTGGCAGTGCCGCTTTTCTGGGAAGAGGTAATTAAAAAACGTGAGCTGTTTTCGGGTAAAGCCATATGGGATACGGTATGTATCGTATCTCCGTATCTCTTTGTGTCAGCGTTAATTATGTACTATAATGCAGCAAGATTCGGCTCTCCCTTTGATTTTGGAGCAACCTATAGTCTGACCAGTAATGATATGACAAAGAGAAGTTTTAATCTTCCTCAGACATTTTTAGGAATATGGCACTATTTTTTACAGCCACCGATACTTACAAGCGATTTCCCATTTTTGCAGGGCAATCAGATAAAATCACACTCTTATATCGGAAAATTAAATTCTGAGTATACCTACGGAGGAATTCTCGCATGTAATGTCTTTACATGGGGAGTGCTGCTGATTGGAAGAGCAAAGGCTAATCTTAAGAAAAAGGGTGTATTTGGTTTCGTTATCCTTAGCATTCTCGTATCTGTAATTCTTGCGGTGGTTGATGTAACAGGCGCAGGAATCTTACAAAGATATATGGTAGATATGGTATGGGGACTGTGGTTTGCCGCATCTATTGTTATATTACAGATGATAGAGCAATCTCTAGGTACGAAACAGTTTAAGGTAGTGGTCAATCTATTGCTGCTTGTTGCTTTTCTTCAGTTAGCCTACGGGCTGGGTGTCGTATTGGGAAACGGAGATTTAAGCGTCAATGTAAGAACCACTAATCCCACGCTGTACTATAAATTACAATATCTTTTTAAATTTTAATTTTTTGTATATTTTGATTATGGACATGACAAATCATATATGCTACAATTTCTCTACAGTAATTCGTGGAAAATATAATAGTGAAACGTGAACCTATCTATTTGGAAACAAGTCACCAATGGATAGGTTTTTTATGTGCAATTTTATATTATATTTTAGGAGGTAGTGAATGAAGCATTATATAAAAATTGGAAAAACATGCATAATATTGATACTGCTGTTATGTCTTTTTCCCAGGATCGTAAGAGCTGAAGGAGCTTTGAGCAGTGAAGCCACAAGTGAAATAGTACGAAAAAATATTTATCATGTACATATAGGAAATGCAAAAGAGGGAGGGGGCTGCTATACGGAAGCAGTCACTCATAAACACAAGGGCAATCCAAGTGAAGGCGGAGTATGCTATAATAGCCCAATCTATCACTTGCACACAGGAGAAGCAGCAGTAGGTGGCGGCTGTTTTGGTGATAAAGTGTATCATACCCATAAGGGGAATGAGATCACTGGCGGAGACTGCTATAAAACCCCTGTTTATCATGTCCATGAAGGAAATACACAAGCAGGTGGAGGGTGCCATAATTCTCCGATCTACCATGTTCATGTGGGTGACGCTAATAGTGGCGGTGACTGTTATCAGCCGGTCTATCATCAGCATACTCAGACTTGTTATAGAGAAGAAAAGTGCGAGCTCATATATGTCGGGGGAATGACTATAGAACGTACTTATACCGACTGGTGTCACTATCATGGCAATACGCAGATTGCCGTTATTCAAGCGGAATATAGGCATTCTGTATGCAATAGCGGTAATGAACGTTCCGGTCATACGATGTGTTGGACTTGCCAGTCTAAAAATAAAGCCCATACCTTTCAATCCGTTGTCTGCGGGAAGAATGAAGCAACAATCGAAACTTATCAAATGGCCTGTACCAAAGGAGAAGAAACGATAGACAGTTGGCAGCTTCAATGCAATAAGAATCAAACTACCATAGACCGGTATAAAAATAGCTGCGGTAAAACAGAGAAAAATGTGGATTCCTATCATAGAAACTGTGGGAAAAATGAAACCTCTATTGATGCTTATGCTCTTAGTTGTTTAAAAGAAGAGGGCGATGTGGAATTTTATGTAAGAAACTGTGGTAAAGAAGAAGGGGTCGTCTATGGCAGCTTAAGTCTAAGCAATAGTAATAAACAGTGGACATCAGCCGGTATACGGTTGCAGGCATCCTATGTTGAAAACAGTGCGGCAACTCTACGGACCGGGGATGTTGATTTTGTATGGGAAAAGGATGGTACGGTATTAGACGAAAAAGCAGACCAAATAGAAGCTGCCGACAATGGTACATATACGGTTAAGGTGATGAACCCTCATGAAGACGCTAATCAAGGGGAATTATCGGTATCTATACAGGTGAAAAATATTGATAAAACTCCTCCTGTTATAAAAGATGTGGTATATAGCAAAGAAGAGAAGGTGAAGAGTAATACCATACAGATACAAGCAGTGGACCTACAGCCTGATGGCAGTACCGGGAGTGGATTGGCCGCAGCACCCTATTCTTATGATGGAGGGAAGACATGGATATCCGGAGATAAAAAAGAAGTAACAGAAAATGGTGTGATAGAGGTAAAGGTAAAGGATATCTGTCAAAATGTAGCTGCTAAGACAATTACTATTGATAATATACAGACTGAAGATGATTCGGGAAAAAAGGAAGAAGAAAAGGAAGAAAATAAAGAAAAGGAAGAAGATAAAGACGAGAAAAAAGAAGAGGAAAAGGAAGAAGAAAAGGAAAAAGATGAAAACGGTGGAAATCATAATGGAAATAATGGTGGGTCAGGTGGAAAAAAAGATGAAAAAAGTGAAGAACAACCACCGAAAGAAAAGGAAAGTGTAACCGTAGTTCAGGAGGAAAATACTGATAAAAGTAAAGTTAAAAAAATTTTTAAAAAAATAAAGAAAACTGTCCCTGTTCTAAAGAAAAAGGCTGCGGTCAGCAATGTACCGCTTAAAGAAACGGAAACGGTAACTCCTGAACCTAAGGCTGCCGAACCAGTTTCGGAGGAACCGTTAATAAAAAATGTAAGCAGTAAAAAAGTGATGTCACCTATTGTGAAAGCTTTTACTTTCACGCTAGGCGGCGTTGCGGGAGTAGCTACTCTTATATGGATGTGTTATTTATTCTTTATGAGTATAAGGATTTACCATAGCGATGGAGACGGAAAAACAACTTACGCAGGCAGCTGTATCATAAGGAAAACAGAAGAAATTTTCGAGGTTAGCATACCTGCTATGATATTAGAACAGTCTGATACGGGCCGGTTCAACTTAAGGCTGGGAGGGCTGTTTTGTAAGTACTTTAAAGGAAAGGAATTAATCGTAGAGGCAGGACAGCAGAAGATAGCTGTTTGGATTGACAAAGAAATACCTTTTAGAGTAGATACTTATGTATAATAATGCATTAAAACTATTAAATATGCATATTAATTATTGATTTTAAAGGGTGAACATGCTACTATGACCTATAGTAAATAGAATAGGGAGGATAATATTATGAAAAAATTAATAGCAGCATTGCTGGCAGCAGTACTATGCATGTCCCTTTTGACAGCATGCGGAAGTGCATCAAAAGAAAATACCACAAATGAAGCGGAAGTAATAACGGAAGCATCTACAGATGGATCTGAAACAGGGGGAGAAGCAGCAGTATCCGAGGCATTGGCTGACGGTGTACTGAATGTAGGAACAAACGCAGAATTTCCGCCTTTTGAATATGTAAATGACATGGGTGAGCCGGATGGATTTGATATTGCTTTAATTAAAGCAATCGGTGAAAAGCTTGGTGTAGAGGTAAAGGTTGATAATATGGAATTTGCTTCTTTAGTTTCTTCTATAGGAAGTAAGATTGATGTTTCCATTGCAGGAATGACAATAACTGATGAACGAAAAGAGGCTGTTGATTTTTCCAATCCTTATTATATAGCAGTACAATATGTGATATTACCAGTTGATTCAACGATTCAGACAGCAGATGATTTAAAGAACAAAACGATTGGTGTTCAGCTTGGTACAACAGGTGATTTCATTGCAGAAGAAATTGAAGGTTCATCTGTATCTCAGTATAATAAAGCAGTCGATGCAGTCAATGATTTAGTGAACGGAAGACTTGATTGTGTAATTATCGATAAGAATCCGGCACTTGTTTTTGCAGAGAAATTCGGTGATCAAGTAGTCTTAGCGGCAGGTGAGCAGTTTGCTTTTGAAGAAGAGGAATATGCTATCGCTATGCCAAAGGGTGATACAGTTCTTTTGGAACAAATTAATAAGGCATTAGGTGAAATTATAGAAGATGGTACATTTGATGCACTGGTAGGCCAGTATATCGAAGAAAATTAATTACAAAATTTATAATGTATAGTTAATAATTCCGGAGGATAGCGGATATTTCGCTATCCTCATTGAAATTTGTAGATGGGGTATTCCTTAGGAAAGGACGAAAAATATGCAGACATGGTTTGAAAAAATTGCTAAAATGTTTGAGGCTGCATTTGTTACCGGAGATCGGTGGAAATTATACTTAAATGGTTTAGGAGTTACATTACAAATTGCCTTTTTTGCGGCAATATTGGGAATGATAATTGGTACGGCGCTTGCATTCATGAAGCTGTCGGTGAAGAGAAATGGGAAGAAAACAATATTGGTTGTTTTAGCTAATATTTATATAGATGTAATTAGGGGAACACCGTCTGTTCTCCAATTGATGATTATGTGGTTTATTATATATTCAAACAGTAAAAATGGTATCATGGTAGCAGTGCTATCCTTCGGTATCAACAGCGGTGCTTATGTAGCGGAAATTGTCCGTGCAGGAATTCTGGCAGTAGATAGGGGACAGATGGAAGCAGGGCGTTCTCTTGGATTATCAAAAGCACAGACAATGATTTATATAGTAATACCTCAAGCGGTTAAAAATGTGCTTCCTCCAATCGGGAATGAGTTTATAGTATTATTGAAAGAGACAGCGATTGTGGGATACGTAAGTTTAACTGATTTAACAAGAGTTGCCAATCAGATTGCATCCAGAACTTATGAAGCATTTATGCCTCTGATAGGAGCGGCAGTGATTTATTTTGTGGTAATTAAAATATTAACTATTTTATTGGGAAAATTTGAAAGGAGGCTGCGTAAGAGTGATTATCGTTAAAGATTTGCATAAAACATTTGAAAATAACCATGTACTTAGAGGAGTAAACTATCATGTGAAGCCGGGAGAAAAGATTGTAGTAATCGGTCCTTCCGGTTCGGGAAAAAGTACCTTTTTACGTTGCTTAAACTTATTGGAAATTCCGACCAAGGGAGAGATTTGGTTTGATGGCAATAAGATAACAGATTCCAAAACGAATGTTGATAAGATAAGAATGCATATGGGAATGGTATTCCAGAACTTTAATTTATTTAATAATCTTACCATTATGGAGAATGTATCTCTGGCTCCTATCAAGTTAAAGCTTATGAATAAAGAAGAAGCATCAGAAAACACACTGAAGCTTCTGGAAAGAGTCGGACTCTTAGAGAAAGCAGACTCTTATCCTGTGCAGTTGTCAGGAGGGCAGAAGCAGAGAGCTGCAATTGTACGTTCTCTTGCCATGAATCCCCGGGTTATGTTGTTTGATGAACCAACTTCAGCGTTAGACCCTGAGATGGTCGGAGAGGTTTTAGATGTTATGAAAGGACTTGCAGAATCCGGTATGACAATGGTTGTGGTAACTCATGAAATGGGATTTGCAAGGGAAGTTGGGACAAAAGTAGTTTTTATGGATGAAGGAGTAATTATGGAAGAAAACACTCCTCAAGAATTTTTCAACCATCCGCAGAGCCCAAGACTGAAAGAATTCCTCTCTAAAGTGCTGTAATATGCAGGTCTATTCTTTCAGGAATGGTACCAGCAGGTATAGAGGCATCGTATAGGCCAGTGAATAAGCATACCTGAATTCCGAGGATACCGGTGTAGCAATTAATAGCGTTATAATAACAGCCATTCCAGGAATAAATAATATATATTTGTTTTTATGTTCTTTTATAACAGTAATCATAATGAAACAAATCAGAGCCCAGAACATGGCACCCATGCTGAAAAGAAGTCCGTAAAGCGGGAACATATCCCCAAGCTTTAGCAGGATTTCTTTCGTTTTTACCACAAGAGGTCCGCCAAGCAGCGGCTGGCTGTAAAGGTCTGTTTTATTGCTGATAATTCCGTCTATGTCAGCAACCCTATATTCAACATCAGGATACCAATAGCCGATTGTCTGGTCGATATAGGCACTCAGATAAGTACCAGGGTACCGTATGCCAAGTTTAAGCCAGAGTTTTAAAAACTCTCCCTTATGTTCTGTCAGATATTCCGGGTGACCGGCGCGTACCAATTCTTTCATATTATCGGCAGGCAAACCCTGGTGCGTATAGTTCTTTTATATAAGTAGTATCGATTACTTTATGCACAGATGCCCATTCCTCTTCGGTTAATGTCTTATCCTCGCAGATGACACGTGCAACCTGCTGAAGAGGGATACAGACAGACTCCACGAAATCAGGCTGGGCTACGTCATAAAAATTCATAACAGGTCCTTTGATGATAAGGACGGCTGCAAGAATACCTATGTGGACAGGCAGCATAAGTTTTAGCTTATGCCTGAACGTATAGATGAGGAATGGCAGAGATAAAAGAAAAGCGTACCAACCATTTGACCGGAACAGACACATCAAAAGACCGGATAAAATATAAATGGTTAATGTAAATATTTTTTTGTTTTTATGATATTGCGGAAAAAGAAAAAGGATGCGAAGCAGTGCGGTTGTAAATAAAAGAACGGAACCGGAAAAAAGCACATCCTTCCATATAGTCACAGCAAATACTCCATGATAAGGAATCAGAGCATAAAAAGCAATGACAAGGATATTTATTATATTTTTAATGCGAAGCCCTTGCAGGGTAGCAATCAGCCACATTACAGTGGCAGCCATAAAGAGCATCTGAAATAGTGTGAAGAAAGAAAGCGCAGCATTCATGTTTGAGGTGAAAAAATTCCCAAAATGATAGAAAAATCCAATCAGCATGGTGTGAACCCATGGATGATGATTGCTGTAAGAAACCATCCCCAAAACCTGTTCAAACTGATTGATGCTGTCAGGAGTCATAATTCCCGGATATTCATATAGAAAATAAGGAAGCCAGCATAGGAAGCAGAAAAGAAATCCGGCATAAGGCAATAATCTTGCAGGAGCAGCTTCTTCCGATAAGGAATAACGACTGGCGTTGAAATAAATAAAAAGTAATATATGATAAAGGAGGATTAATAATCCTGCTGCGGTAACCGTAAGAATGATTCCCTGAAACAAATGATTATCTAAATTATAAATGATAGTATTATATTCTCCGACCAGGAAAAAAGCAGTAAATAAGATACTGTTGATAAGAGTTATACTTTTTAAGCGGCGATGGGATAAGCAGCGAACCAATTCTTCGGAATAACGAAAAAATACAAAGCAGAACAGGCAGAGAATAGGAGTTAGAATACTTCTTGTAGACAGATTTAACAACCGCATAATTGCCCAGGTAGAAAGAAAGCTTTGTATCAATGTTTTTTGATTCATAGGAACCACCATGCCTTTCCAATGCTGTATATTATTATATTCTATGTTATAATATTTTACAGTATTGTCAATATAATACAATAAAATTAAGAAAAAGATTAGCTTAAGAGAAAGGTGAAAAGTTATGATGACAATCAGTCTTTGTATGATCGTAAAAAATGAGGAAAATAAGCTGGATAAGTGTTTGCGCAGCATTGCACACTTGATGGATGAGATTATAATTGTAGATACGGGTTCTCTTGATAAAACAAAAGAAGTTGCATCCAAATATACGGATAAAATATATGATTTTACATGGGTGAATGATTTTTCGGCAGCCAGAAATTATGCTTTTTCTAAAGCTGCAAAAGATTACATATATTCTGCAGATGCGGATGAGGTATTGGATAAAGAGAATCAGGAGAGATTCCGTATATTAAAAGAGGGGCTGCTGCCCGAAATAGAAATTGTCCAAATGTATTACAGCAACCAGCTTACCTATGGTTCTGTTTATAACTATGATAAAGAATATCGTCCGAAGTTATTTAAAAGAGAGCGCCATTTTACATGGATTGACCCGATTCATGAAACAATCAGAACGGAGCCTGTTGTCTATGACAGTGATATTGAAATCATACATGAACAGGAAGAAAGCCATGCAAAAAGAGATTTGGCAGCATTTGAAAGGATATGTAAAAATAGCAATGATAGCGGTGGAGGAACAGGGTATCTGTCACCGCGCCTGCATAATTTGTACGCCAGAGAGCTATTTATTGCAGGGGATAAGGAAGATTTTATGAAAGCGGAAAGCTTTTTTGAGACTTCCTGCCGGGACACACTAAGATCCGAAGATGAGATGAGAGAGGCAATATGTGTCACTGCAAAAGCGGCAAGACTAAGGGGGGATAGCCTTAAGTTCTATAAATATGCGATGAAAGCAATTGCAAGTAGCGGCTGTGCGGAAATCTGTCTGGAGCTAGGTTATTATTACATGGAAGAGGAAGATTACGAGGAAGCCATTGTATGGTTTTATAATGCGGCATTTGAAACAGAGAGCATACTGGATATCCACTGCGGTGGAGATAAACCCCTTCTGGGTATGGCCAAATGTTACCGTCTGCTTGGTATGAATGAGTTGGCGGAAGAATATGAAAGTAAAGCAAATGAGGATAATATAATATGAAATGGGAAGAAAATGTTAGAAAAGTGGAGCCGTATATACCGGGAGAGCA
>CAYXCV010000045.1:2106-8837 GCA_964463365.1 uncultured Kineothrix sp. | reverse complement strand
ATATGAAATGGGAAGAAAATGTTAGAAAAGTGGAGCCGTATATACCGGGAGAGCAGCCTACGGATAATAATGTTATTAAACTAAATACCAATGAATGTCCCTATCCCCCCGCTCCGGGAGTAGAAGTAAGGGCAAAACAGTTAGATGTGGACAAGCTGCGTCTGTATCCGGATACCTCGGCTGTTGTGCTTGCAGATGCACTTTGTAATTACTATAAGATCAGTCCTGATCAACTTTTTATCGGTATAGGAAGTGATGATGTGCTTGCTATGGCGTTTCTGACCTTCTTTAATTCCAAGAAGCCGATACTTTTTCCGGACATCACTTATTCTTTCTATGATGTGTGGGCAGAGCTTTATAGAATTCCCTATGAAACAAAACCTTTAGATAAGGATTTCCGTATAGTAAAAGAAGATTATTTGGTGGAGAATGGAGGAATTATTATACCCAACCCCAATGCTCCCACCGGTTTATTGGAAGAGATAGAAGTGTTGGAGGAAATCATTGCGAAAAATAAAGACAACGTAGTCATTATTGATGAGGCATATGTAGATTTTGGCGGAGAGAGCTGTCTGAAGCTTATCAATAAATATGATAACCTTATGGTAGTCCAGACTTTTTCCAAATCCAGAGCAATGGCCGGAATGCGTATTGGTTTTGCTATGGCGAACCCTAAATTGATAGGGTATTTAAAGGATGCAAAGTTCTCCTTCAATTCATACACTTTAAACATGCCCTCTATTGAGCTGGGAGCGGAAGCCGTAAAGGATGATGCATATTTTAAAGAGATATTAGGAAAAATTATAAAAACCAGAGAACGCGTCAAGACTGAATTGAAAGAACTTGGCTTCTCATTTCCTGATTCTAAAAGTAATTTTATCTTCGCAACTCATAAAGATGTAAAGGCTGAATCCATATTTACAGCTTTAAAAGAGATGGGAATTTATGTTAGGTACTGGAATAAGCCAAGAATAAACAATTATCTTCGTATTTCCATAGGGACAGAAGAAGAGATGGATGCTTTGATAAAAGGATTAAAAAAAATACTGAAAGCATAAAGAAAGGATGACCGCATATGGAGGCGTATACGGATTTTGCCAGTGTGTACGATAATTTCATGGATGACACACCCTATAAAGAATGGGCAGAATATATCATTCATTTGCTGAATACTTATGGCGTGTCGGAGCAGGCAATTTCAGTCGTACACAAGTCTGATGCTGGGAAATTATCAGATGATGCCAAGCGGACAGAGAAAGAAGCTTTGGCAGCAGAACGGAATGTAGTAGTGGACTTGGGGTGCGGCACGGGATCACTGACAGAACTGCTTGCGGATGCGGGGTATGATATGATTGGTATTGACAACTCCCAGGAGATGCTTCAAATCGCACTTTCCAAAAGGGAGGAATCAGGAAAAGAGATACTCTATCTGCTTCAGGATATGCGTGAGCTTGAACTGTACGGAACCGTAGGAGCGGTAGTCAGTGTCTGTGATTCTGTCAATTACTTGCTCTTTGAGGAAGATATCATAAAAACTTTTCAATTAGTAAATAATTACCTTTACCCGGGCGGAGTTTTTATTTTTGATTTTAATACATTATATAAGTATGAAACCGTGATCGGAGACACAACGATAGCGGAAAATAGAGAAGAATGCAGTTTTATCTGGGAAAATTATTATGACTTAGAGACTGAAATCAATGAATATGACCTGACTATATTTGTGAGAACAGAAGAGGCTGGATGCCAACAGTGTGACCAGGAATTATTCCGTCGTTTCAGCGAAACCCATTACCAGAGAGGATATACCTTAGATACAATGCGGACACTGGTAGAAAAAGCGGGAATGGAATTTATAACAGCAATGGATGCAGATACTCACGGTGAAATCAGAGAAATTAGTGAGCGCATCTATGTGGTAGCAAGAGAATCCGGAAAGGAATGACCAATGAGTAATTATATTGTAAGAGCAACAGCAGCAGATGCACAGGTTCGTGCATTTGCAGCAACAACAAGAGATTTAGTGGAAGAGATGAGACAGATACATGATACCAGCCCGGTAGTGACTGCAGCCCTGGGACGGCTGTTGACAGGGGGAGTTATCATGGGAAGTATGTTAAAGAATAAAGATGATTTGCTGACAATACAAGTCAAAGGAGATGGACCGGTAAAAGGCATGACTGTCACCGCGGATTCCAGTGGTAATGTGAAAGGATATGCTCATGAACCGCAAGTGATAATACCGGCAAGTTCAGCGGGAAAACTGGATGTTGGCGGTGCTGTCGGTAAAGGTTACATGAGTGTCATTAAGGACATGGGACTGAAGGAGCCGTATGTGGGGCAAATTGAGCTGCAAACCGGAGAGATTGCTGATGATTTGACTTATTATTTCGCAACTTCCGAGCAGGTGCCCTCCTCCGTAGGTCTGGGCGTTTTAATGAATAAAGACAATACGGTAAGGCAGGCAGGGGGCTTTATCATTCAGCTTATGCCCTTTGCAGAAGAAGCAGTAATCAAAACACTGGAGGATAATCTTGCCGGATTCAGCTCAGTGACTACCGTGCTCAACGAAGGAAAGACTCCGGAAGAAATGCTGCAAATGCTTTTGGAAGGTATGGATATGCAGATTACGGATACGATGGAGGCAAAGTATGCCTGCAATTGTTCCAAGGAGCGGGTGCAAAAAGCCATTATAAGCATCGGTAAGGATGATATAAAAGAAATGATTGATGAGGGTGAGGACATAGAGGTCAATTGTCATTTCTGCAATAAGAGTTATAATTTTTCTATCGAAGAGTTACAAGCAATCATAAAATAGGAGGCATTAAGATGAAGCATGGATTTATTAAGGCTGCAGCGGTTACACCTAAGATAAGGGTGGCGGATCCTGTTTATAACAGGAAGCATATTTGCATGGAAATAGAAGAAGCTGTCAAAAATGGTGCAAAGATTATAGTGTTTCCGGAGTTGTGTATTACAGGATATACTTGTGGAGATTTATTTTTACAGGAATTACTGTTAGAAAAAGCAAAAGAACAGCTTTTAGTCATTGCAGAGCATACCTTTGACACGGACGCGTTAATATTTGTAGGGCTTCCCTTTGAAAAGGACAATAAGATATATAATGTTGCAGCAGCACTTCATCATGGCAGTATTCTCGGTCTGATACCGAAAGTAAATATCCCCGCTTATGCAGAATTCTACGAAGGCAGACATTTTGTACCGGGTAACAGAGAGCCCGTGATGTACGAGATGAAAGTGGGAGAGAAAACACGACAGATTCCTTTTGGGTCAAATATTTTATTCGAGATTGACGCTGTGAAGGGCTTATCCGTAGGCTGTGAAATATGTGAGGATGTCTGGGTGCCCAATTCACCGGCAGTTACCCATACTATGGCAGGGGCAACTGTGATTGTTAATCTTTCTGCTTCCAATGAGACTGTAGGGAAAATAGAATATAGGGAGATGCTCATACAATCCGCCAGCGCAAGAATGATAGCAGGATATATCTATGCCAATGCTGGTGACGGAGAGTCCACTCAGGACCTGGTATTCGGTGGGCATAATATCATTGCGGAAAACGGTACCATTCTTTCACAGACAAAGCCCTTTGAAAGCACTGCTGCTTATGGAGATATTGATATACACAGAATTACTCATGAAAGACGCAGAATGAGCACATATATGCCGGAGCGTAATCAGGGGTATATGAAAATACCTGTTTTATTGGATAAAGAGGAAACCTCTCTGATCAGAACATTTGAGAGTACCCCCTTTGTACCCAGTGAGGAAGATATGAAAAGGAAGCGCTGCGAAGAGATATTAAGCATTCAATCCTATGGTTTGAAAAAGCGCTATGAACATATCGGATGTAAAAAGGCAGTAATCGGAGTTTCAGGGGGACTGGATTCGACTCTGGCACTTCTTGTGGTCGTCCGTACTTTTGATTTACTTTCTCTTAGCAGAAAAAATATCCTTTCCATCACCATGCCATGCTTTGGTACGACAGACAGGACTTATGAGAATGCCTGCAAGCTTGCAAAAGCTCTTGGAACAACGCTGGAGGAAATTAATATAAAAGAGGCTGTAACCTGTCATTTTAAAGATATCAAACAAGATATGGATAACCACGATGTAACCTATGAAAACGGACAGGCGAGAGAACGGACACAAGTATTAATGGATATAGCAAACAAGGAAAACGGATTGGTGATTGGAACCGGAGATATGTCGGAGCTGGCATTGGGATGGGCCACTTATAACGGGGATCATATGTCGATGTACGGTGTGAATTCCGGAGTACCCAAAACCTTAGTCAGACATTTGGTACAATATTATGCAGATACTTGCAAAGATAAGGAACTGGAAAAGACACTATTAGATATTCTAAATACACCGGTGAGTCCGGAGCTTTTGCCTCCCACAGACGGGCAGATATCCCAAAAGACAGAGGATTTGGTAGGTCCTTACGAACTGCATGACTTTTTCTTATATTATATGCTAAGATGTGGGTTCGAGCCGGAGAAAATATACCGCATTGCAAAGTTGTCGTTTAAAGAACGGTATGATGAGGATACTATATTAATATGGTTAAAGGTCTTTTATAAACGATTTTTCTCACAGCAGTTTAAGAGATCCTGTCTGCCGGATGGACCAAAGGTAGGAAGTGTAGCAGTATCACCAAGAGGGGATTTGCGGATGCCTTCTGATGCCAGCGGACGGATTTGGCTGCAACAGCTGGATAATTTGGGGTGAGCCTGACTGGGTTTAATAGCAATTTAAGATTTAAAAGATGGATATTCACTAAAAAGAATGATATAATATCCAAATTGAGATTTTTCGTAAAAGAGATAGTGGAGGCTTTATGCAAAAGTTTGTAAGTACTAATTATAAAAGAAATATATTTCTGGTCACTGTAATTTTAAGTTTTATTGCAATACTGATATATAATGTTCTGACACCGCTTATGTCTGATGATTTGCTGTTTTATCCCCATAATTATAGATCTTTTGCTGACGTTATTAGGGCCGAATATATTCAATATATGACGTGGACCGGAAGATCCGTTCTGCAGATAATCCTTAAAATTTTTAGTATAACCCCCAAATGGTTTTTTAACATATGCAATAGTCTTTGTTTTATCTTATTAATGCTCTTGATATACTGGAATGTAGATAAAAAGGAAAAATATTATACCGCACTGTATGTTTTAATTAATTTATTTGTGTGGAACTTCGGAGTTGAATTCGATCAGTCCATTCTATGGCTTGGCGGTGCCTGTAATTATTTATGGGGAACTACGATTATTCTGGGATTTATTACACTCGTTAGGTATCACTTGCGGGAAAATCAGTCGAAGCATAAAGCAGTAATAGCAATTTCTATGTTTGTGCTTGGATGTTTGGCAGGGTGGTGCAACGAAAACACCTCAGGCGGAGGTATTTTAATTGTTTCTTTATTTGTATTACAATATTTTATTAAAAATAAAAAGTTACCACTATGGGTATATACCGGATTCACCGGCTTACTGGCAGGTTTTTTAATGATGGTATTAGCACCAGGCAATAAATCCAGGGGTGCTATTATGTTAGCCGAAGAATCACATAGTGGATTGATGGCATATGTGAGCAGGTTTTTAAAAATAAATAAGGCCATGGATGCCTATATGCTCATATATATAGCCATCATAGTAATACTGACTATTTATTTCATGTACCAAGGTGCTAAAATCAAGGATTTTATTACAGTGGCTATATTCAGTTTGGCGGGTCTGGCAACCAGCTATGTCTTAGTTCTAACTCCTGAACCAATGCCAAGAGTTTATTTTGGAGCTAATATATTTTTCGCCATTGCAGCATTTAATTGTATAAACATGATAAAAAGAGAAAATATAAGCTTATATTCATTGAAAATAGGTGTTATTGTGACGGCAACGATATGGATGTTCTTTTCTTATGTTGAGAACGGAGCTGATTTAGCAAGGATTCAACGTGAAGTTAACGAACGCGAAGAGTATATTCTGGAACAGACGGCTGCCGGAAACCGTGACTTAATCTTGCCGATGATAAGAACAGAGTTCGAGACTAAATATAGTTTTATCTATGAAAATGATATTTCTACGGATGAAAGTTTCTGGATTAATGAAGTGTTCCGTATCCGTTATGGAATTGACTCTTTAGAAGTTGTGACACGTGACGAATGGGATGATTTAAACAGATGAGGATATGACGGATGGAAAATATGAACACCTTTTTTTTGATACATAATTATAATACGGTTCCTGAAGAGCTTTTGGAATTTTGTAAAGACTATATGATTTATGATGCTTCAACAGATAAAAAAATCACGGAAACATTAGAAAAAAAGGGATATCAATATGTCCATATAAAAAATACAGGTCATAATATCACCTCTTATTTTGATTATTTTGCCGATCATTATAATGAGTTGCCGGAATATATCTGCCTATGTAAAGGTAATATGCTTGGACGGCATTGTTCGAAAGAATATTTTAGCCGGGTTTACCAAAATCAATATTTTACTTTTTTATATGAAGACAAGAGTATTGTACAGAAACTCAAACAGCAGGGAATCTCCGTAAACAAAGAAGAACCTATAGAATGCCTTATTAGTGAATCCCATTATTTAGAGGAAAATACTTCATGGTACGTGGAATCTCCGGATCATCCACATCGGTACTTTGATAATTATAATAGTTTACTTAAATTTAT
>CAYXCV010000045.1:0-2006 GCA_964463365.1 uncultured Kineothrix sp. | reverse complement strand
AAGGATAAAATATAAACTTAAAAAATTTATTTAAAAGGAGCATATATGATAAAAAAATTATTATATATCTTTAATCGGAGACAAAAGATACATTTATTTTTGTTAGGTATCATGATATTTGTTGGGGGTATTTTAGAAACAGTTGGTGTATCAGCAATGATTCCAGCCATTACTATCATCCTGGATCAAGATTCCTTTGCAAAAAATGAAATAGTAAAAATAGTTATGGCATACTTTAATATTAATTCCATGAGATATTTATCCTTGTGGCTTTTGGGATTATTAATTTTTGTCTTTGTTATTAAAAATTTATATCTGTTATGGCTTACTTATGAGCAGAATAGATTTATTACAACCAATAAGAATAAAATGATAAGCAGGGTATTACGGGACTTTTTAAACAGACCGTATGAGTTTTATTTAGATGCGGATATTCCCACTGTATTTCGAATGACAGATTCTGATATACCGAACCTGTTTCAGTTAATGATGGTATTGCTTCAATTTACATCAGAGGCCATTGTATTTGTATTTTTGGCCATTGTATTGATTATCACGGATTGGAAGATGGCGCTTTTGATTGTTGGCGTTTTTGGTGTTGTAACACTTTTATTAGGTAAGGTTATGAAACCAAAGCTTAATTCATTGGGAAGGAACAATCAAAACATACAATCAAGAATAGCTAAATGGAGAATACAGGCAATATACGGGATTAAGGATGTTAAAGTGTTGCACAGAGAGTCATTTTTTGCTGATAATTATGAAAGCTCCGGAAAATATGGAGCTGTTTTATCTCAAAGATATGCAGTACTCAATAGCATTCCCAAAAACACCATTGAGACTGCCTTTATAGCTTGTCTGGTTGGATATATCATGTTTTATATTGCAAGCGGGAATGATATCAGTAAGCTCGTTACGGTCTTGTCTGTTTATGGGGTATCGGCAATCAGATTGATGCCATGTATCAATAGAATCAATACGTATATTGCGGAAATAGCATATAATCAGCCATGTCTTGATTATGTATATGAGAATTTACATGTGAATGAAAGAAGCTTAGAAGAACATAAGTATTTAAAGACCGGTGATTATAATAAAAAATTAGGAATTAAAGATAAAATTGAGTTGAAAAATATCACATATTCCTATCCTAATACAGATAAGAAGATATTTGATCATGTAGATATGGTCATACCTTATGGAAAGTCCGTAGGTATCATGGGGATGTCAGGGGCAGGAAAATCTACTATTGTAGATATTATTCTTGGGTTGCTGCAAGTACAAGAGGGCTCAATTACATGTGATGGTAAGAATATATTTGATCATTATGCCTCATGGTTAGCCCAAATAGGTTATATTCCGCAATCGATTTATTTAATTGATGAGTCAATCAGAGAAAATATTGGATTTGGAATTGCGGTTGAGGATATTGATGATAGCAGAATATGGCAAGTATTAGAAGATGCACAGTTAAGAGAATTTGTTCAAAGCCTTCCGGATGGGTTAGATACGAAAGTAGGTGACAGGGGTGTCAGACTTTCAGGAGGACAGCGTCAGAGGATTGGTATTGCCAGAGCGTTATACCATAATCCGGAGATTCTAGTTTTTGACGAGGCTACTTCGGCGCTTGATAATGAGACGGAAACAGCATTAATGGATGCCATTAATAGCTTTCATGGCAAGAAGACAATGGTTATCATAGCACATAGACTGAATACCATTGAAAAATGTGATATTATTTATAAAGTACATGACGGTAAAATTGTAGAAACGACTTTAGATTAATGGAATCAAAAAACGGAAGCATAGAGCTTCCGTTTTTAATACCTTATTATTGCCCGGATGCAGCCGAAGGCTCAGTAACGGTTGTATCCGCTGCTTTTTGCAGTGAGGCCTTAATAGCATCTAACAGTACTATGGAAGTATATTTATTATCGTCCGAATATGTAAGGCCATCTAAAGATTGAGTTTCACATATTTGAGATGACAAATCTTCAAAAGCCGGT